>JBIKWV010000506.1:0-4467 GCA_044356135.1 Elainellaceae cyanobacterium | reverse complement strand
TTCGCAGACCGTGGGCGTGGAAAAGGACGACCCCCCAACAGTTGTGCCGCCCGCGCAGCGGGCGGAACAACTTTTGGGGGTTCAAGCTGAATCGCGCTTACCGCCTGAACAATGAAATTACCTGCGTCGTTTGGATGTCTCCCCCGCGCAGCGGGGGAGACATCCAAACGATGGATAATTTCTTTCGTAGAAATCTCCTTATGACTGTTTTGAGTGCCGCTACCTCTGCATGGCTTCTGTTGCTCGCAAGAACTTGTTTGAAGACATTCCCCGATTTCTGGTAGCGCAAGCGGGGATTATGTTTGCGGTGAGCCTGGTGACGATCCAGACGGGCATCCTGAACGGCTTCACCCGCTCGACCACCAGCCTGATTGATCAGTCCAGGGCAGACCTCTGGGTTTCTTCTGAAGAAATGGTCAACCTCCAGTTGACGCTACCGATTCCGGCAGGGTCGGTGAATCAGGCCAGACAGGTGCAGGGGGTGGAGCGAGCCGAAGCCTTGATTACGCGAAATTTCATGTGGCGCAGTGCAGATGGAGAAATCTCTTCAGTGCAGATGTTTGGCTTTGACCCGGCAGGGACGCTGTTTAAGTCGGGCGAGTTGACTTCCGGTAGCCTGAGTGATCTACAGCAACCCTTTACTATCATTGCAGACCAGGCCACCCAGCGATCGCTCAACCTGCTCAAACCGGGCGACACCGGCACGATTAACTCTCTACCCGTGGAGGCCATCGGTTTCACGCGAGGCACCCAGTCGATTGCCTCCAGTGCCTATGTCTTTGCCTCCCTGCGCAACGCCAACGCCTATGCCAACTCTGGTTTTACTTCCTCCACGACCTGTCAGCGACGGGGGGAGCAGTTGGTGTGTACCAGTACTGCGGCGCGAGCGCGAGCTCCTGAAACGATTGCCTCGCCCCGCCCTCTGGCCTCCAGCGACTTCATTAACTATGTGCTGGTGCGTGCCCGTTCTGGCGAGAATCTGGATGCTTTGAAGCAGCGTCTCGAAGCTGCGCTCCCCGGCACCCGCGTCTACACCCGGCAGGAAATGTCGGAGCGCACCCGCACCTACTGGATCCAGCGCACGGGTATCGGCTTTGTGCTGGGTCTGGGCGCTGTCGTGGGCATCATCGTGGGTATGGTTGTAGTCGGGCAGATTCTCTACTCCTCCGTTTCAGACCATATTAAGGAGTTTGGAACGTTGAAGGCGATGGGTGCGTCAGATTGGGTAATCTACCGCATCATCATCGAGCAGGCGCTCTGGATGGGATTGCTGGGTTATGTTCCCAGTATTGCGCTCTGCCTCGCCCTCGGTTCATGGACATTTGCCACTCAGGGGATCACGATTTTGATTACCCCACTGACTGCGACGGGGATCCTGGGGATCACCGTTCTCATGTGTGTTGGCTCAGCGCTGTTTGCGATTCAAAAGGTGACCCATGTCGATCCGGCGATTGTGTTCAAGGCTTAGCCACCCAAATTGGTGTAGATCGTTACGGAGTTGGGTCAGGCATCTCATAGATTAAAAATAGAGAAAGGGCAACATGAAGAAACATCAGGATTCAGGGTAGCGGGCGGTGAAGTTAATGGTGATGCCCTGCCTTCCGCCTGATTGCCCCTCACCTGTCTGGGCGATGAGATTGGATGAAGCCTTCGCCACGGTTGGATGCGTAAGATCAGTTAATAAACTAGAGAAAATAGATACAACGGCTACTCCCTCTCCAGGAAAAGTCAGGTCAGAATTAAGTAATCCAGTTCAGTCGATTTTGCTTCCCTCCTCACCTTTCGAGCCATCTTTCAGCCAGTTCTACCACCCATGACAGTTTCTCAGATTAAATTACCTGTCGCACCTCAGTTCCCGAAATCGCTGGTATACCCGGCAGAACGGGTGAGTACATGGACGGAGACCGAAGCGATCGCCGCTCAAAACGTAGAAATGATTTTCCAGTCTGGTGCAGAACGGTTCCGCGCCCTGCACCAGGTGAACCTGACGGTGCATCAAGGCGACATTCAATTACTGATGGGACCCTCTGGTTCCGGCAAAACGACGCTGCTATCGATTCTGGCAGGAATTCTGACGCCCACCGAGGGCAAGGTCTTTCTGTTGGGTCAGGAGATCACCGCCATGTCGCGGGATGATCTGGCTCGTTTCCGTCTGAAAAACATTGGCTTTATCTTTCAGGGGTTCAACCTGTTCCCCGCGCTGACCGCCCAGGAGAATGTAATCCTGGCGCTGACGGTGAAGGGCTTCAGCAAGAAACAGGCCGCTAAGGAAGCCCTCCACTTGCTGGATCAGGTAGGACTGGCAGACAAGGCCAGCAGTTTACCCAAGAATCTGTCAGGCGGCCAGAAGCAGCGTGTAGCGATCGCCCGCGCCCTGGCTGGCAATCCTCCCCTGATCATGGCAGATGAACCCACCGCTGCCCTCGACTCCCACAGCGGCCACGCCATTATCGAGCTACTGCGGACGCTGGCCAAAGAGAGCGATCGCACTGTTTTGATGGTCACCCACGACCTGCGCATCATGGATGTAGCCGATCGTGTCCTCTATCTCGAAGACGGAATGCTGAAGGATTGAAAAACCTCCAAACTCCCCCTGTGAGGCAGGGCAACGCTCAAGCGTTGCCCTGCCTCATAGTGGGGGGGTAATGCTATAGCTGTGGCAATAGCGATAGTCATAAACTCATCTTCAGTCATAAACTCATCTTCCTTTTTGCAAATCTTTATGTCACGGCCAGAAGGGTTCCCTTAAGATCGGGGCACCCAATCACGCGAAGGGCAACCGCTATTTCGCATCCACTTCTGGACTGACACGAGCACTTTGCCTCACCCCATCTGCGGACTGGCCATGCCCCTGTTGGAGAAAGCTTTAGCCCGCTGAAAGAGATATTTTGATCCAAAAATTCGCTCCCAACCACAGGTTTACACGTTTTTTGCAGGCGTTTTTGCAGCGATGCCGTTAGAATTTAACCCAATGGCCGCTGATTTCTCCTAAATTCTGTGAATTTACCGTTTTTGTCTGTCATGCCCCTGTGGTAACCGCTATAATCTCCGCTTAACCATCCCTCAGCATCTGAATGACCACCGTTCCTGTCCCACGACAGCCCTCCCAATCTTCTAAAGACGCGCCGAATGGTGTTGCCGCCTCAGAGGTGACGCCTGTCTTTGCGTTGAAGGAGCTGGTGTCGCGCCTACATCGGGAGCACAACAAGGTACAGGATCTGCTGAGTTCTCTGGGGTTTGCCCTGCGCAGCTTTACGAACCTGAACCAGTTTCTGGAGCTGACCCCGCTCATTGCCAGTCGTGTGACTGATGCGGAAGGCGGCGCACTGGTTCTGTTCAAGCCCAATGGCCAGGTGCGGCTGGAGCGGGTTCACTGTCAGAGCGGCGCTCAGTGTCAGGATGTGCGCAAGGTTCTGGAAGCTGCCCTGCGACAGTTCTCTTCCAGTGCTTCGGGGGGCAAAATCGTTCCTTCCCCCAGTTTCACTGCTGCCCTGGATCATCAAATCAGCGCGCTTTTAGGCCCGCAGGTGCAGCTTTTTGGCACCTCAATCCTGGCAAAGAATGTGGAGCGCGGACGGCTCTATGTGTTCAGCTATGACCCCCAGTACGAGTGGAGCGAGACTCGTCAAAAGCTGGTGCGACTGGTGGCCGACCAGACGGCTGTAGCGATCGCCACGGATGAACTCACGGTTGAACTGCGCAAGAAAGAGCGCCTCGACCGGGAACTGGAAATCGGTGCAGAGATTCAAATCCAGCTCCTGCCCCGGCAGTGTCCCAAGATTGACGGTGTGGAACTGGCCGCCCGCTGTAAGACGGCCAACCGGGTCGGGGGCGATTACTACGATTTCATCCCCGCCAACTACGACCAGATTCGCTCTAAGTCAGGCGGCTTCGAACACTGTCAGCGGTGGAGTATCACCATCGGTGACGTGATGGGCAAAGGCGTTCCCGCTGGACTGATCATGACGATGCTGCGGGGAATGCTGCGGGCAGAGGTGCTAAACGGTCACTCTCCTGCCCGTATTTTGCAGCATCTCAACCACGTCATGTACAGCGACCTGGAAAACTCCAACCGCTTCGTAACGCTGTTCTATTCGGAGTACGACGCCACAAATCGCACCCTGTCCTACAGCAACGCTGCCCATAATCCACCCCTGCTGTGGCAGGCTTCTACCAAGACCATGAAGCGGCTGGATGCACCTGGTATGCTGATTGGCCTGGATCTGGACACCGAGTACGGCGGGGGGCGAGTGCAGCTTCAGCCAGGTGATACGGTGATGTACTACACCGATGGCTTTACCGATGCGGCCAACCAGGCGGGCGATCGCTTCGATGAGGAAAATCTGCTGAAAGAATTCCAGCGGGCCTGCTCCAGGGGAGACGAACCGCAGGAGATTCTGGAACATCTGTTCCAGCAGGTGCAGGAATTTGTCGGCGAAGGACGCCAGACTGAGGACGACATGACCC
>JBIKWV010000505.1:0-4475 GCA_044356135.1 Elainellaceae cyanobacterium | reverse complement strand
GACCTTTCCTTCCATTCAAAGCGTGTACACCGATGGAGCCTGCTCAGGCAATCCGGGACCGGGGGGATGGGGGACGGTGGTGTACTTTGCCGATGGTTCTGTACATGAGATGGGTGGGTCAGAACCCCAGACGACCAATAATCGGATGGAAATGCAGGCGGCGATCGCCGCACTCGAATTCCTGGCCACTGCCCAGCCGAAGGAGGCGATCCCCCTCTACACCGACAGCGAATATGTGATGAAGGGGATTACCCAGTGGATCCAGGGCTGGAAGAAGAAAGGCTGGAAGACCTCAACAGGGAAGCCCGTACTGAATCAAGATCTATGGCAGGTGCTGGATCGGCTCAACTCAAAGCAGGTGGTGTGGCGCTACGTGCGGGGGCACAGCGGCAACACGGGCAACGAGCGGTGCGACACGATCGCCCGTCGGTTCTCTCTGGGGAACCCCCCAGCTCTGAAACAAATTGCTCTGGGGGAGACGGTTTGAAGGCTGGATGAAGTGGGGGAAAAATTGTCCTGAAATCCGCTTCTTCTCTGTAAAATTCTTCTGTACTGGTGTGTGGCGAGTCCTCCTGGGGTCATGGCAGATTCTACCGCTCCTGGCTTTGAAAATACCGACAACCTGCCCCGTGAAGTCCGGGTGGCGCATCTCCGTAGCACCCTGGATGCACTGCATATGGCGGATGATATTGCCCAGAATGGTTACCTGATCACCAGTTCTGAGCTGGCCGATTTGATGGATGTCAACGCCAGTGCTGTCACCAGCCGGGGGGATCACTGGGTATGGCGCAACTGGGTGGTGACACGGGTGCGGCGAGAGGGGAATCAGATTCTGTGGCAGTTGGAGCGAGTCGATTGAGGAGATCGGCAATTAGATTGAATTCAGAATTGTCCAACGCCTTTCATACTGGGCTGATCCCCGATCGGAGAGGGAATAGCAGAACAAACGAACCTTAGACCAAACCTCAACCTGGGATACAATCAAAAGTCCGATTCGAAGTTTTACATTTTCCAAAAGAAATCGCTATATATGGAATTTGTATATCTGCTCACACGGCACATCTAGTAGTGTTCAGGTAAGGTTACAGTTCAAGCCTGGAGTAGCTCCAGCTCCCCAGAGGCAGTCGTCTCCTGGTGGGGATGGTTGTTGCGTCGGTGCTTTCCCAAACGGTTTTGAATCTGTCCGATAGGTATCGCTTTTTACGGGTGTCTGGTTTACGTCGAGCGGCGCAATTAGGTTAGGCAATTCAGGCGGGGGGATGTCAGTCGTGGTCGTTGTTTTAGAGAGCTTTTGGAATCAGGTCTTAGAGCGTCTTCAGCTACAGCTCAGTCGCCCTACCTTTGAGACCTGGATCAAGTCTGCAACGGCAGAACAGTTGAATGGCGATCGCCTCGTCATCTGTACCCCCAATGCCTTTGCCCGCAACTGGCTCCAGAAGTACTACCTGAAAACCATCACCGACGTCGTTCAGGATATTCTGGGTCATCCGGTTGATATCCAGATTGTGGTGCGTCAGGATGGCGAACTGGATACCTCTCAGGAGGCGAACAGTGAGGTGCTGTGGCCGCTTCCGGTGGAGCCGCCTGCCGACAGTAGTGCCCCCCAGACACGCCCTCGCTCCGCCGACCTCAATCCCAAGTACGTCTTCTCTCGCTTTGTCGTCGGTGCCAACAACCGTATGGCCCACGCCGCGTCCCTGGCCGTTGCTGAGTCACCGGGGCGAGAGTTCAATCCCCTGTTCCTGTGTGGCGGCGTTGGACTGGGCAAAACTCACCTGATGCAGGCGATCGGGCACTACCGCTTAGAAATCGACCCCAATTCCCGCATTTTCTACGTCTCCACAGAACAGTTCACCAATGAGCTGATTGCCGCTATCCGAAAAGACAGTATGCAGAGCTTCCGGGAGCACTACCGCCAGATCGACGTGCTGCTGGTGGACGACATTCAGTTCATTGAGGGCAAGGAGTACACCCAGGAGGAATTCTTCCATACTTTCAACGCGCTGCACGAGGCTGGAAAGCAGGTGGTACTGGCGAGCGATCGCCCCCCCAACCAGATTCCCCGCCTGCAAGAAAGGCTCTGTTCCCGGTTCTCAATGGGCCTGATCGCCGACATCCAGCCCCCCGACCTGGAGACCCGGATGGCGATTCTCCAGAAGAAGGCTGAGTACGAGAACATGCGTCTGCCGCGTGAGGTGATCGAGTACATCGCCTCCAGCTATACCTCCAACATTCGAGAGCTGGAGGGGGCACTGATCCGGGCGGTGGCCTACGTCTCGATTTCTGGCCTGCCAATGACGGTGGAAAACATTGCTCCGGTGCTGAATCCCCCCAGCGAACAGGTGGAAGCCTCCCCTGAATCCGTCCTTTCCGCCGTGTCGGAGGTATTCAACGTCCCTATCGAAGATCTGAAGGGCAACTCCCGCCGCCGCGAAATCAGTGTTGCCCGTCAGATCGGCATGTTCCTCATGCGCCAGCACACTGACCTCAGCCTGCCCAAGATCGGGGAGGTATTTGGCGGCAAGGATCATACGACGGTGATGTATAGCTGCGAGAAGGTGGGGCAGCAGAAGGAAAACGATCCCGATATAGCCCGCACGCTGCGGCAGTTGAGTGAGCGCATTGGGCTGACGAATCAGATTCCGCGATCGCCCAACCGTAAGTACTGACTGAGACGCATTCCAGGCTCCGCCTGGAATGCTCCACCGGAGGCTCTCCCTTCTAACGCATCAACTCAAAGCCAAGCTGGAGCTGGAGTCCAGCAGAAAGTTCCGCCTCCGGAGTCAGCCAGTCCACCCCAGTGCCATCCATCAGGTGTTGCAGTTCAGGAGCCTGCGCCAGCAGTTCGTGATGGATCTGCGCCAGCAGGGATTCCACCAGGAGGGTTTGATTCGCGTATGGCCCCTGGAGAAACTGAGCAATTCCCTGCTGCATCAGGGGGGCCGTCTCGTTGGAGAGCTGATTACTGGTCAAATCAAAACTCCAGTCGTGATCGGTCGTTTTGATCAGCAGGCGAGCCACCAGACGCAGGCTTCCCGTCTCCCAGTCCGCTCCCGGACAGAGCAACTGACCGTGACCCCCACCCAGCATCTGCATCGTCTCGTAGGCGCTGCGATTAATTCGCCAGAGTAGCATCGGCGCAACGGCGCTAAGGTGGGGCTGTATCTGGAGCAGTGGTTGGGCTTCCAGCCAGACCGCTTGCTGATCCGCAACCTGACAGGCGGCTTGAATCAGTTGGGGTAGGATTTCTTCCGTGGTTGGCGGCGGCGTTTGGGTAATTGCCTCCACTCCTAACAACTGGGGTAATCCCTCCATCCAGTACTGCCGCAACAGCGTCTCCCGGTAAGCCTCTAACCAGGTCAGGTCTGTAAAGTGCAGGATAGAATCATTACCCGGAGCAGGTACAGACGGGCAATGCTTGTCCCCCGGTTCACAGTCCATCGCCAGAAACTCCAGCTCCAGCCGCAGCCGCAATTGAACAGTCTGCCACTCTCTACCGGGAATGAGGGCGGCGGCTTCACAGGTTCCCGCCGGGGCCATCGCTGAAACCTCTATCAGTAAAGGTTCGAGTTCAGGCGCAATGCTGATTATCTGTTGCTGCAACCGCTGCAAAAAAGCATCCGCCGGAATGGACTGTGGCAGGTGTTGAGACTCACAGGCGTAAATTGCAGCCAGGGGGGGACGGGGGGTCAAGGGTTGTTGTTGGGTAATCAGATCCCAGGTGTGGCAAACTCCCTCCATTTCCATCTCCAGCAGGGCCGCCAGCCGCAGAATACCCTGTTGCAGCGCAGGAGGCTTTGGACGAGGAGCAGGGTAACCAGGAGCGGGACTGAGCTGAACCGTGGCGATCGCCCCCTCCAGCAGTCGCATCGTGCGATAGGAACTGCGGGCAATACTCCACAGCAGATGAGGTGCCCAGTGTTCCAGCGGTTGACAGATGGCCGGGGAGGACTGCTGTGAACCCGCCGTTGAAGTGACCGGGGAGGATTGGCACTGGGCATCCAGATCGGCTTCTACAGTTTCCAGCAGGTCAATCGCCTCATCCGTGACATAAGGCAGCAGGTTTTCCGGCGTTTGGGGAATCGTGGGGTCCCAGCCGTTGGGCGATCGCAAATCCTGCAACACGGCCACCAGTCGCCCCAGAGCCTCCGCCGTGGTGTTTGAGAACATAGGGGTTGGGGCAGCGGGCAGGGGTTCCGCCAGACGAATCAGCACCTGGTTGAAATCCAGCAGCGATTGTGGAGCGGGCGCTGGGGGAACAGGTTTGGGTTGGACAACAGCTGGCTTTTTGGAGGGAGAAGCCGTGCGGCGTGGTTTGGGCATGGGAGCGATCGCAGTAAACGCCACGCCCAGAGTTCCCGCTTCTGGCGGCGATCTATCTCAGCAGCACTTTACGATTCGCTGATATTCCTCCGCAAGCATAGAAACAGACACGATAAGGGGCTTGCCATAAAATAAAATCCCCGTAAAAACCC
>JBIKWV010000504.1:0-4481 GCA_044356135.1 Elainellaceae cyanobacterium | reverse complement strand
AGCGCGGCTGTGCCGCGCTTGCAGAAACTCAATTCCGGGTTTTGTTAAATTTCTGTTCCTTACGGTTGAGAGGGCACCGGAGCTGATTCCTCCTGAAGTGCCTCCGGCAGGTTACGCGAATACCACCACTCCCGCACGGGTTGGGGGAGCTTTACCCAGTACAGGGTCAGCACAAAATAACCTTCTGAGCGGTGCTGCCCCAGAATTTCAACGCTATAGGAAGGAGAATTTTTCGACGACAGGTCGGGCACGAATCGTCGGCCCACACGCCGCCAGCTGGGTTCCTTGCCGCGCCACTCAATGCGGCAGCAGGGCCAGGGTAGCTCTTCGCGGTCAAACAAACGACAGCAGGGGCCAATCACCCGATAGGTGAAGTGACCCCCCAAGCTATGAAACTCCTGCCCCGACTGGAGCGGGTGCTGAGCGGACATAATGTCGATGCCTGCGATGCTTTTACCAGCTCGACTTCACCACACCGGGTAGCAGTCCCTGGTGAGCCATCTCCCGAATCACATGGCGAGATAGACCGAAGTCGCGGTAGTAGCCACGGGGACGGCCCGTAAGCCAGCAGCGGTTGCGGTGACGGGTGGGGGCGCTATTGCGGGGGAGCTGCTGAATTTTGCGGTGAATTTCCAGCTTCTCGTCCTGAGATTCAGCTGCAGCAAACTGCTCCAGCAACGATTGACGCTTTGCGGAATACTTTTGGATTAATTTCTCGCGCTTTTTCTCGCGCTCGATCATGCTCTTCTTTGCCATGAAGATCCTATTTGCCCAGTTTGACAGCGTTTCCTATAATAGCAGACTTCTTACTCACCGGGTAGTCTTCGGGTTTGCCAGATCTCTCATTGGTATCTGTGTGTCTGCAATGTGCTTCAGTCCCCAGGCTGTCATTACTTTCAGGACAGGGCGCAGGCTTTTTCCCTTTTCTGTCAGAAAGTAGTTCATACGGCGGGAGTGATTGCTGTAGGGCTGCTTCTCGACCAGGCCTATTTCTTCTAGCAGTTTGAGCCGATTGGCCAGAATGTTGGTTGAAATGCCTTCTGGTGATTCTAAAAACTCCTCAAACCGCTGCTTGCCGAAGAACATCATGTCGCGGATGACCAGCAGCGTCCAGCGATCGCCAATCGCGTCCAGGGTACAGGCAAGGGGACAGGGAGAACGTCGGGGGTGGGTCATGGGGAAGCCACAGCTTTGCTACTTGCATTTTACAAGTTACTCCTGCTAGTTTAAATTGCAACTTGCAACTTAGAAGTTATTTATGCATACTGAGGTCCAGAAGCAGTCGTTTGAGGTTGAGCTGTATTTTCCCGTGAGAACCTACGACATCGACTTTGCCGGGATTGTCAGCAATATCGTTTATGTCCGCTGGCTGGAAGACCTGCGGCTGGAGATGCTGGCTCGCCATTTTCCGCTGGAGAAACAGCTCCAGCGGGGCATTGCGCCACTGGTTTTGCAAACCAAAATTGACTACAAGCAGGCCATCAAACTCTCCGATCGCCCCATCGGCAGGATGTGGATGGCGGCGGTAGAGAAATTGCGATGGACAGTGAAAGGGGTGATTACCGTCAATGGCGACGTCGCGGCAGTGGCTGAGCAGATGGGCATTTTTGTGGATTTGCAGACGTACAAGCCCATCCGAATGCCTGCGGAGCTAAAACAGAAGGGGTGAAGCCATATTTCACGCCATGTGCAATCTGGGACTGAAAACCAGGGATTTCTGTGGGGCGGGCATCTTGCCCGCCTGGAATTGGGCGGGCAAGATGCCCACCCCACAGGAGGTAGTCTACAGGCGCACATTGGAGAATGTATCGTAGCCCTATTTGATTTTGTCGGAAGGTCTGTGAGAGTGGAGGTGGATTGCGCATACCTCCACTCTCAAAACTTATCTCGACAGGGCAAAATGACTCGCAAAACGATTTATCTGGCAAACCCCTACGGCTTTTCAGCACAGCAGAAGGCTTTGCTGCTACCACCGATCATTCAGACGCTGGAAGGGCTGGGGGCAGAAGTTTGGGAGCCGTTTGCCCGCAATAATCAAATTGATTTTTCGCAGCAAGGGTGGGCCTACCGGGTGGCGCAGGCGGACGTGGAGGATGTGCGGCAGTGTGACGGTCTGTTTGCGATCGTCAACGGTACCCCACCTGATGAAGGCGTGATGGTGGAACTAGGCATTGCGATCGCCCTGCGCAAACCGATTTTTTTGTTTCGCGATGACTTTCGGCGCTGTACCGACAGCGAACAGTATCCTCTGAATCTCATGGTGTTCGCCGGGCTACCGGAGCTGGCTTGGGAGGACTACTACTATACGTCTGTTGAAGAGATTGCGTTTCCCCAGAAGGCGATCGCCCGTTTTCTCGCAGATTAGTCGTTGGCAAACGACTGAACCTGCCACGGCAGAGACACCGTAAAAGTGGTCTTTCCGGGCAAGCTGGCGGCAGCAATGGTGCCCCCCATATGGCGCACCAGACGCTTCACCAGTGCCAGTCCTAACCCTGTACCCCTATACCGCCAGGGGTCAGACTGGGGGACGCGGTAGAACTTATCAAAGATGCGGGGCAGTTCCTCACAGGGGATTTCTGCTCCCGAGTTGCTGATGCTGAACTGGATGCGATCGCCCCAGCCACGTATCTGCAAGTGGATGTTGTTGCTCTCCGGAGTAAATCGCAGTGCATTGGTCAGCAGTTCGGTCAGGATGCGCAGCAGATGGGATAGATCGACCACCAGGAGCGGCAGGTCGGACGGCATCTCCAGGTGCAGCCGCAGGTTCTGTTGGTCTGCCTTCATGGCAAACGGCTCCAGCAAATGGGGGATCCAATCCTGCAGGCGGACGGAACCGACCTGATCCAGCTCAGATTCAACGGTAATTCGTGACAGTTCTAGCAGGTCATTAATCAGACTGCTCTCATGGTCAATCTCTTCCTGCAAAAGCTTGAGATATCGTTTGCTGGGTTCTGCTTCGTTGTCCAGCAGATTGAGCTGTCGCAATCGAATTTCCAGCATCTGCGTGGTGAGATGGATGATCGAGAGGGGCGTTCGCAGTTCGTGGGTGATGCTGTCCAGAAATTCATCCTTGAGACGGTGCAGTCGTTCCAGCTCAGCGACCTGAGCCTGGGCTGCCCGATACAGCCTTGCCTGACGCAGGGCGATCGCACATTGATTGGCCACCTGCTGCACCAATCGCACCTCGTCTTCCTCGAAGCAGGTGTCTCTGGAGCGATATAACCACATGTCGCCGATCACACCCTGGTCGTCAATCAGTGGACAGGCCAGTACGACGGTCTGAAAATCGATAGGCCGTCCAGAGCGTGGGTCACTACCTGCGACCAGCCCAAACTGGAATGCCTCCCCTTGCAGCAGGCGATCATAAAGAGGCTGATGATCCGCCATCAGCGTGACGGTTCCCAAGCCGACGGGAATTTGCTCCTGGATATACTCATAACGAATCGTGGAGGTGCTCTGCGCCAGGTTGTACAGACCCGTATCGCAGCTGTAAATATCCAGCCCCAGGGTTAATTCCTGCACCGCTGTTTGCAGAATTTGCGCTTCGTCCAGGCTATCGCGCACTCTATCCGTGATGCGTTTTAGCAATGCTTCAAACGCCAGCGCTTTTTGCAGCGTTGCAGTGCGCTCCTGCACCAGGCGCTCCAGTTCAGCCTGGTGCTGCTCCTGGTGCTGGCGCTGGATGATCTCAGCCTGCCTGCGCTCAGTGATGTCCTGGAAGATGGCGACGCTGCCCATGACGATGCCGTTGGTACTGCGGATTGGGGAGGCTGAGTCTCCTACAGCTCGTGTCGTTCCATCTTTTGCGTGCAGCAGACAGTCGTCGGGAAGATTGACCCTTGCTCCTTCCTGTAACGCCTGCAATAGGGGATTGGCGATCGCTTCTCCAGTGTGCGGATCGACCAGACGCAGCACCCGATCGGCTGCCTTTCCCAGTGCCTCTTCTAGTTCCCACCCGGTAAGGTCTTCGGCTGCCGGATTCATGAAGGTAATACAGCCATCGGAATCAACGGCGATTGTGCCATCGGCAATGCTGCTCAGTGTGGTGGATAGCCACTGCTCGGTGCGTTGAAGCTTGGATTCTAGCAGGTGACGATGCAACGCAACCTGAATCGCCGAGTAGAGTTCGGCTTTGCGGAAGGGTTTGACCAGGTAGCCGAAGGGATTGGAGGCGATCGCTCGCCTCAAGGTCGCATCATCAGTATGGGCAGTGAGGTAAATAATGGGAATCTGTAGTGTTGGGTAAATCTCCTGTGCCGCCGCGATCCCGTCCAGTTTACCCTTCAGACGAATATCCATCAGCACCAGATCTGGTCGGGTGGCGATCGCCGCTTCAATCGCTTCTGCTCCACTGATCGCTTGACTGACAACCGTATGGCCAAATTCAGTCAGGGCCTCCTGGATATTCCAGGCAGTAACCACCTCGTCTTCAACTACCAAAATTCTGGCCATGCTTTATATACAAAAAAGGAGATTTCCAG
>JBIKWV010000503.1:0-4482 GCA_044356135.1 Elainellaceae cyanobacterium | reverse complement strand
ATTCACACTTCTTACAGTTCTATCGCCACCCTCTACACGATGTGAACGGGTTGCAGGATGCGGTATGCGGATTTTGCTCGTCGAAGACGATGAACTTTTAGCCGAAAGCCTGGTCAAGGTACTGGGCAACAATCACTATGCGGTTGATCTGGCCACCGACGGCCAAACCGGATGGGAAATGGCCAATGCAGCTCCCTACGACCTACTGCTGCTGGATGTCGGGTTGCCGCTGCTGGATGGCATTTCCATTTGTCGGCGATTACGGGCGCAGAGCAGCCACGTCCCCGTATTACTTCTCACCGCCCATGATACTGAAACCCAGAAGATCATAGGGCTGGATGCCGGAGCCGACGATTACGTCATTAAACCCTTTCATTTACCAGAACTGCTGGCCCGGATTCGTGCACTACTGCGGCGGGGCAGCACTTCCTCCGCGCCGCTGCTGGTCTGGGATGGACTGCGGCTCAACCCCAGTACCTGCGAAGTGACCTACGACAGCCGTATCCTCAACCTGACCCCCAAGGAATATAGTCTGCTGGAGCTACTGCTGCGTAACGGTCAGCGGGTTTTCAGTCCGGGGGCAATTATCGACCACCTCTGGTCTTTTGAAGAGCCACCCAGTGAGGAAACAGTGCGATCGCACGTCAAGGGACTGCGGCAAAAGCTGAAGGCAGCGGGTCTCCCCAGTGACCCTATTGAAACCGTCTATGGCATCGGCTATCGGCTCAAACCCGAGGAGGAGCAGTCACCTCATGAATCCATACAGACACCGGAAAAACGGAGTTCCAAAGGTGGCTGGAAGCGCAGTGCGCCCGACCAGAACCGGGAAAATGCGACGCTGCCCGTACCGCGATCGCCCCTTCCCCGCAACCCCGAAGCCGATCAGCGCACTCTGGAGGTCATGACCCAGGCGTGGGAGCGCGTCCGTCAGAAGTGCCTTGAACGCATTGCGGCAATCGAGCGGGCTGTGTCTCCCCTGGAGGCAGCAGCTACAGAAGCCACCGCTTCCGGTGAACTGCGCCAGCAGGCGATTCAGGAGGCGCACAAGCTGGCGGGTTCGATGGGAATGTTTGGTGTCAGCGAGGGGTCAGAAATTGCTCGACAGATCGAGACGCTGCTCCAATCTCCTGCTGCTGACGCGCATCAACCGCAACTCCGACAGCTCACCCAAACCCTGCGAGAATCCCTGGAGTATGCCACCGCCGCAGGGTTGCCGCCGCTGATGCTGAGTGACAGTCGCTCCTGGGCAGCAGTGCAGTCGATGCCGCGATCACAGCCCAGTGAGGCCCAGATTCTCGCGGTCGATGACGACCCCGACTGTCTGGCGGCGCTGCAACAATTGCTTACCCCGTGGGGGATGCAGTTAATTGGGCTAGAAAATCCCCAGCAGTTTTGGACAACACTGAAATCGACCACGCCCGACCTGTTGATCCTGGATGTGGAGCTACCATACCTGAGCGGCATTGACCTCTGTCGAGCCATACGCAACGATGACGAGTGGAGCGGTTTGCCAATTCTATTTCTTACTGCTCATACCGATGCAGGCACGCTCCAGCGCGTCTACGAGGTGGGGGCCGATGACTTTGTGCCCAAGCCCATCATGCCCCCAGAACTGCTCACCCGTATTCTCAATCGATTGGAGCGATCGCGTCTGCTGCGCCATCGTGCCGACCAGGACTCCCTGACTGGTCTGGCCAACCGTCATCGCTTTTCTCGCGATCTGACTCCCCGACTGGTGAGCGCTCGCCCGCACCGTCCTCTTTTGCTGGCGCTTTTTCACCTGGAGGATCTCCAGACCATTAACCACACCTACGGCTACAGCGCAGGCGACCGATTACTGGTTCAGTTTGGCGATCGCCTTCAGCAGGCAGTTGGCTCGGCAGGAATGGTAGCGCATTGGGGGGGCGCACTGTTTGCATCGGCAGTTGATCTCCCCTGTTCAGAAACCGCTACCTGGCTGCCCGCTCTGGAGCGTACACTGACAAGCCAGACTTTCACCCTGAGCGATGGCACCCCAATTCCAGTTCAATTCACAACCGGATTGGCAACCACTCCTCAGGATGGATCTGACCTCCCCAGTCTCTACCTGGCGGCTGAGGCCAATTTGTGGCAAGTCTCCCCCCAACCGTCTGACAAAGCGTCCCAGTCTCATCGCTCCTCCAAACGTTCTTTCTCCCCCAAGCGCACCCGCTAATTGCCTATGCGCGTCCTCTCAAAGTCTGGATTCTGGCAACAGTCCTGGTTCCCACCTGCCATCGGAGGAGGAGCCACACTGCTGACGTTTGGCCTCTGGTATTTACTGCTGATTCACACGACCCATCTGCTAGCGTATACAGCACTGGGAATGGGGCTGACCATGGCAGCCCTCCTCACCTGGAGCTTCTCACTGGCACAGGAGTTGCAGCGGCAGAAGCAGGAAGCAGAAAGGAAAAACTGGGAATTGGTAGTAAAAATAAGCGATCGCCAGCAGAGCGAGGCAGTCCTCTGCAGCTTTTTCAACAGCACCCCAATGCTGATGGGGATTGTGGAATTGGTAGACAACGATATCCTGCACATCTCAGACAATCCGGTGTCGGAGCAGTGGTTTGGGCTATCTCCAGAAACAATGAAGGGAAAGCGCGCCAGCGAACTGGGTGTGCCTGCTACCCATATTCAGGCATGGGTGCAGCATTATCGCGAAGCCGAGCGAACCCGTACCCCAGTCACATTCGAATATTCTCATCAGACCAATCAGGGGCAGCGCTGGCTTGCGGCAACAGTCTCCCCTATCCCTGGTGACGAACGTCCTCGTTTCTCATACATCGTGGAAGACATTACTGAACGTAGGCAGATGCACCAGGAGCTACGTGAAAGTGAAAACCGCTGGCAGTTTGCTCTGGAGGGGAGCGGTGATGGGGTCTGGGACTGGAATGCTCAGACTAATGAAGTATTCTTTTCCCGACGCTGGAAGGAAATGTTGGGCTACGAGGAGCATGAGATTGGCAATACCTTAGCGGAATGGGATAGGCGGGTTCATCCTGATGACAAGGAGCAAGTCTATGCAGCGATCGAGCGCCATTTTCGGGGAGAAACTCCCATTTATATCAGTGAACATCGAGTTCTTACCAAAGATGGTACCTACCGATGGATTCTCGACCGGGGACAGGTGATGAGCCGCGATGCGGAGGGCAGGCCGTTACGGGTAATTGGAACCCACTCTGATATCAGCGATCGCAAACGGGTTGAAGATGCCCTGCGCTGGCAGGAAGCGCTGCTCCGCTCCATGGCCAATGCGTCCCCCCTGGCTTTTCTGGTTGTGGATAATCGCACCGACGATATTCTCTACTTCAACCACCGCTTCTGCCAGATCTGGGGGATCGAGCACCTTGAACCACACATGCTGCGAGGTGAATTAAAGAACAAAGACATGATTTCCGACTGCTGCCGGGTACTGGTGGATGTTCCAGCTTTTGCCCGCTCCTGTGAACCGCTGCAGGACGAGAGCAATCGGGTCATTGTCGAGGACGAGATTCTGTTTGTGGGCGATCGTACTATCCGTCGCTTTTCGGCGCAGATCCGGGATGAGGAAGATCGCTACTTTGGACGGCTCTACATCTTTGAGGACATCACAGAGCGCAAACGAGCTGAAGCCGAACAACTGCGGCTGAGCCAGCGATCGCAGTTGTTTTCCGATATTTCCTTGCGAATTCGACAATCACTACGGCTGGCCACCATTCTGCAAACCACCGTGACCGAAGTGCAGGCATTCCTCAAGGCCGATCGGGTGCTGTTGTTTCGTACCTGGTTCGACGGTAGTGGGCGCGTGGTTCAGGAGGCAGTTGTTCCCGGTATTCAACCCACTTTGGGACGGGAGTTCCTCGATCCCTGTTTTCAGACCGGCTACCTGGAGCAGTATCGGCAGGGACGGGTGGCGGCGATCACCAATATTGACGAAACAGCGACTGAACCTTGCTACGTCGAATTTCTCAATAACCTGAGTGTCAAAGCCAATTTGGTCGTGCCCATTCTTATTCGTGACGAGCTGTGGGGGCTGTTGATTGCTCACCAGTCGCAGCCAAGGCAATGGACGCTGTTTGAGACAGAACTGTTGCAGCAGTTAGCCAACCAGGTGGGGATTGCGATCGCCCAGAGCCAGCTCGTCGAATCTCTAAGCGAGAGTGAAGCCCGGTTTCGCACCATTGCCGATAGCGCTCCAGTTCTTCTGTGGCTGACCGATACCTACGGGCACTGCACCTTTGTTAACCAGAGCTGGCTCCACTATACCGGACGCACTCTGGAACAGGAAGTTGGCGAAGGCTGGCTCTCCAGTCTTTACCCGGAAGACCAGACTCCCATACGCAATGAATTTCTGGATGCCTTTGCCAGCCATACCGATTTTGAAACGGAGTATCGCCTGCGCCGTGCCGATGGGGATTATCGCTGGATGCTCAGCAAGGGTGTTCCCCGATTCACTCCGGAAGGAAGTTTTGAGGGATATATTGG
>JBIKWV010000502.1:0-4483 GCA_044356135.1 Elainellaceae cyanobacterium | reverse complement strand
CATCGTCCAGGTTTGCAAAGTAGCGGCCTGCACCCTTGGTTGCTCCAGGGTTTTCTGCCGTCAGGTAGTAGCAGCCCAACACCATATCCTGGCTGGGCGTCACAATGGGTTTACCGGTTGCAGGCGACAGGATGTTGTTGGAGGCCAGCATCAGCAGGCGTGCCTCGGCCTGTGCTTCCAGCGACAGGGGAACGTGAACCGCCATCTGGTCACCGTCGAAGTCGGCGTTGAAGGCGGGGCAGACCAGTGGGTGAAGCTGAATGGCTCGACCTTCCACCAGCAGTGGCTCGAAGGCTTGAATCCCCAGACGGTGCAGCGTCGGTGCACGGTTCAGCAAAACGGGGTGTCCTTCAATCACTTCCTCCAGCACATCCCACACCTGGGGATCGTTGCGCTGGATCAGCTTCTTCGCAGCTTTGATGTTGTTCACCAATCCCAGACGGATTAGACGGTGAATGACGAAGGGCTGGAAGAGTTCGATCGCCATTTCCTTCGGCAGACCGCACTGATGGATCTTGAGCTTGGGGCCAACCACAATCACAGAACGACCGGAGTAGTCAACCCGCTTACCCAGCAGGTTCTGACGGAAACGACCCTGCTTCCCTTCAATGATGTCCGACAGAGATTTCAACGGACGGTTGTTGGCACCCACGACAGTACGCCCACGGCGACCGTTATCGATCAGGGCGTCTACCGCCTCCTGAAGCATCCGTTTTTCGTTACGGACAATAATCTCAGGAGCCAAAATTTCCTGGAGACGAGCCAGACGATTGTTCCGGTTAATCACCCGGCGATACAGGTCGTTCAGGTCAGAAGTGGCAAAGCGACCACCATCAAGCTGTACCATCGGACGCAGGTCGGGGGGGATGACCGGAATTACCGATAGCACCATCCATTCGGGTTTAGATTGGGTGGCGATGAAGTTGTCGATGACGCGCAGGCGCTTAATCAGCTTGGCGCGTTTTTGGCCTTTGGCAGTAGCAATCTCTTCCCGCAGTTGCTCGGCTTCTTTGTCGAGATCCAGGTCTTCTAATAGACGCTGGAGTGCTTCTGCCCCAATCCCGACTTCGACTCCCGTCAACTGAGAATCTTCGCTATAAAGCTGATCCTCGATCTCAATCCACTGATCTTCCGTCAGCAGTTGCTTATAGGTAAGGTTGTCTGCGTTACCGGGACTCAGCACGACATAGGCGTTGAAGTAGACGATCTGTTCTACGTCACGCAGCGGCATGTCCAGCAGAATCGCCATGTAGCTGGGAATCCCTTTCAGATACCAGACGTGGGCGACCGGGGCTGCCAGCTTGATGTAGCCCATGCGGTGACGACGAACACGGGATTCGGTTACTTCTACACCGCAGCGTTCGCACACAATTCCTCTGTGGCGTACCCGCTTATACTTACCGCAGTGGCACTCCCAATCCTTTGCGGGACCAAAGATGCGCTCACAGAACAGGCCATCCATTTCTGGCTTTAGTGTTCTGTAGTTAATGGTTTCGGGCTTCGTAACTTCACCAACCACCAATCCGTTGGG
Source organism: Elainellaceae cyanobacterium (assembly GCA_044356135.1). Lineage (GTDB taxonomy): Bacteria > Cyanobacteriota > Cyanobacteriia > Elainellales > Elainellaceae > CAZVXA01. The sequence goes on along the minus strand of JBIKWV010000502.1, from coordinate 2,952 downwards.
CAGCGTCCGCTCTCCCCACTGACGAATCCGCTCTGGAGATGCCAGACCAATTTTGACATAGTCAAATCGCTGTTCGAGCTTTGGCATCGTAAATTATTCCTCTTCAGTTTTTGATAGTTCCGAATCACAGGTTGGTCATGGGTGCAGTCAGCGCCTGCACCCATGAAGCTTAGTCTTCGATTTCTTCCATCTCGTCGCGGGAAATCGACTCGTAGGTCGGGCGAGATGGTGTGCGGCGGGCACCCACATCAGCCATCAGGTCTACCTCAACGTCGCGGCTGGTGCCGTCCTCCTGGGTTTGTAGCTTGTGGGCCGCAATATCCAGACAGAGCGACTGCAACTCGCGCATCAACACCTTGAATGACTCTGGGATACCAGGGCGAGGAATTGCCTTGCCCTTGACGATCGCATTCAACGCCTCGTTGCGTCCCTGCATATCGTCAGACTTCACCGTCAGCAGTTCCTGCAAGATGTAGGCAGCACCAAATGCCTCCAGTGCCCACACCTCCATTTCTCCAAAGCGCTGACCGCCCTGCTGCGCCTTTCCACCCAGAGGTTGCTGGGTAACGAGTGAGTAGGGGCCTGTGGAACGAGCGTGGATCTTGTCGTCCACCAGGTGTACCAGCTTCAGCATGTAGGCTTTACCAACGGTCACAGGACGGTCAAACGGCTCTCCGGTCCGTCCGTCGTAGACCTGGATCTTGCCGGGGTTGTCAGGGTTATATACCCAGTCGTTGCCGGTATCCTCACGCGCCTGATCCAGTTTGCCGTGGGTTGTTAAACGAGATGCCTCTTCGCCGTGCATTTCATCGAAGGGAATCATCTTGAAGCGAACACCCAGGTTCTCGCCGGCCCAGCCGAGGAGACATTCAAATACCTGGCCCACGTTCATACGGGAAGGCACACCCAGCGGGTTCAACACGATATCTACGGGCCGACCGTCGGGCAAATAGGGCATGTCCTCCAGTGGCAGAATCCGGGAAATAATCCCCTTGTTGCCGTGGCGACCCGCCATCTTATCGCCCACCTGGATCTTGCGTTTCTGAGCCACGTACACCCGCACAACCATGTTGGCTCCGGGGGGCAGTTCATCACCCTGCTCACGAGTAAACACTCGCACGTCTACAACGCGCCCTTTCTCACCGTTGGGAACGCGCAGCGAGTTGTCGCGCACATCGCGTGCCTTCTCACCAAAGATCGCCCGCAGCAGCTTCTCTTCTGGTGGCTGATCCGACTCACCTTTCGGGGTCACCTTACCCACCAGGATGTCACCCGACTCTACCCAGGCACCAATCCGGATAATTCCGGTTTCATCGAGCTGACGCAGGGCATCTTCCCCGACGTTGGGAATTTCACGGGTGATTTCTTCAGGGCCGAGCTTGGTTTGCCGCGCTTCGATCTCGTACTTCTCAATGTGGATCGAGGTGTAAACGTCATCGAAGACCAGACGTTCGCTGATCAGGATGGCGTCTTCGTAGTTATAGCCTTCCCAGGGCATGTAGGCCACCAGGATGTTTTGTCCCAGGGCCAGTTCACCGCCCTCGGTAGCGGAACCATCTGCCAGGATCTGACCTGCGACAACGCGATCGCCCACACTCACGATCGGGCGCTGGTTTAAACAGGTGTCCTGGTTCGAGCGCTGGTACTTTTGCAGGATGTACTCCTGCTCCCGACCGTTGTTGTCGCGTACCCGGATCTTGTTGGCATCCACATAGGACACCTCACCATCAGCGCGGCTGACGATCACCATCCCAGAGTCACGGGCAGCCTGAGCTTCCAGACCTGTGCCCACCAGAGGCCGTTCGGGGCGCAGCAGGGGCACCGCCTGACGCTGCATGTTGGAACCCATCAACGCCCGGTTTGCGTCATCGTGCTCCAGGAAGGGAATCAGCGAGGTTGCAACCGAGATAATCTGCACGGGGGAAACGGCCACGCAATCCACCTCGGAAGGGGTGGTGGTCGTGAAATCCTGACGATAGCGGACGGGCACCTGTTCACCCAAAATGTTGCCGTCTTCATCCATTGGGATGTCCCCGGGGGCCACCCGCAGATCGTCCTCTTCATCTGCCGTCATATAGATGGGAGCCAGATCCTTGCGGACGCAACCATTCTCTACACGGTAGTAAGGCGTTTCGATGAAGCCGTAGGGATTGACGCGGGCGTGGGTGGCCAGCGAACCGATCAGACCCGCGTTGGGACCTTCCGGCGTCTCAATCGGGCAGATGCGCCCGTAGTGGGAGGGGTGAATGTCGCGGACTGCAAAGCCTGCGCGTTCCCGAGTCAGACCACCGGGGCCGAGGGCACTGAGACGACGCTTGTGGGTTAGTTCCGCCAACGGATTCGTCTGATCCATGAACTGGGAGAGCTGGGAGGAACCGAAGAACTCCTTAATTGCAGCGACCAGCGGTTTGGGGTTGACCAGAGAAGCAGGCGTCAGAGCATCGGCATCCGATACCGTCATGCGTTCCCGAATGATTCGCTCTAGACGGTTTAGACCCACCCGCACCTGGTTTTGCAGCAGTTCTCCGACCGATCGCACCCGGCGATTCCCCAGGTGGTCAATGTCATCGACCATGCCGATGTCGAATTCCAGGTTGATCAGGTAGTCGATCGCCGCCAGGATATCCTGTGGAGTCAACACGCGGGTAGCTTCGGGCACGTTCAGCCGCAGCTTCTTGTTCAGCTTGTAGCGACCCACACGACCCAGGTCATAGCGTTTAGGATCAAAGAAGCGGGAGTCCAGCAACTGCTGACCACCGGAAACTGTGGGAGGTTCACCGGGACGCAGCTTGCGATACAGTTCCATCAGCGCTTCTTCTTCGCTGAACTGACCTTCTTTCTCGATCGTCTTCTGGAAGTATTCGGGATGGCGCAGGGCATCAAAGATCTCACCATCGCTCAGCCCCAACGCCTTCAGCAACACCTGAGCCGAGAGCTTTCGGGTTTTATCAA
>JBIKWV010000501.1:0-4484 GCA_044356135.1 Elainellaceae cyanobacterium | reverse complement strand
TTCACTTTGGCCACCAGACCCGCCGCTGGAACCCTAAAATGGCTCCCTACATCTATACCTCCCGCAACGGAGTACACATCATCGACCTGGTGCAGACCGCCCAGTTGATGGACGAAGCCTACAACTACGTTCGGACTGCCTCTGAGCAGGGCAAGAAATTCCTGTTCATCGGCACCAAGCGGCAGGCAGCCGGGATTGTGGCTCAGGAAGCTGCTCGCTGTGGCTCCTACTATGTCAACCAGCGGTGGCTGGGTGGAATGCTCACCAACTGGGCGACGATCAAGACTCGCGTCGATCGCCTGAAGGAACTGGAGCGTCGCCAGGAAACAGGTGCCCTTGATCTGCTACCCAAGAAAGAAGCCTCAATGCTGCGCCGTGAGTTGGAAAAGCTCCAGAAATACCTGGGTGGCATCAAAGCAATGCGCAAGGTGCCCGACGTGGTGATTATGGTAGACCAGCGCCGGGAGTACAACGCAGTGCAGGAGTGCCAGAAGCTCAACGTGCCTATCGTGGCGCTGCTTGACACCAACTGTGATCCTGACCTGGTAGATATCCCCATTCCGGCCAACGACGACGCAATCCGGTCGATCAAGCTGATTGTGGGACGATTGGCGGATGCGATTTACGAAGGCCGCCACGGTCAACTTGAGGCCGAGGAAGAATTCGAGGACTACGAAGGCGCTGAGGAAGAGTTTGATTACGACGAAACCGAATTCACGGACGAAGAAGAATCGGAAGAGTAATCAATCCACGTAAAACGGTAGTGAATCGAGCACTGTTCTCTTGTGGGGTGGGCACCTTACCTGCCCAATTCTGGGTAGGCCGCTCCCTCACAAGAAAGCTGAGCAACTTGCCTACAGCGTTTTTCACGCTGGTGAAGTACAGAGAGTGGGGGATAGCGCCCTCGCGCAGGGGTGGAACTCCTGCACTCCTCATTCACGTACCTTATCTGCCTGAAACAGGCTGTATTTGATTTACATTGAGAACAAAATCAACATTCACAGTGTTCAAGACAGGGACTTAGTAAAATGGCAGAGATATCGGCAAAACTCGTCAAAGAGCTACGCGACAAGACAGGCGTAGGCATGATGGACTGCAAAAAAGCCCTTGCAGAGACGGACGGTGACATGGAGAAAGCCATCGAATGGCTCCGTCAGAAGGGTATTGCTTCGGCAGAGAAGAAAGCAGGCAAGATTACGGCTGAAGGTCTGGTGGGTAGCTACATCCACACGGGTGGACGGATTGGTGTGCTGGTAGAAGTTAACTGCCAGACCGACTTTGTGGCGCGCAATGAGGCGTTCCAGGCGCTGGTGAAAGACATTGCGATGCAAATCGCCGCTTCCCCCAACGTGGAATTTGTCCGCTCATCAGACATCCCCGCTGACGCGATCGCCAAAGAAAAGGAAATCGAGATGGGTCGTGAAGACCTGGCTAACAAACCCGTCAATATCCGCGAGAAGATCGTGGAAGGGCGGATTGAAAAGCGCCTGAAGGATCTCTCCTTGATGGATCAGCCCTACATTAAGGATCAGACCATCACCATCGAAGAGTTCGTGAAGAAAAACATCGCGGCTCTGGGCGAGAACATCAAGGTTCGCCGCTTTGTCCGCTTTGTCATGGGTGAAGGCATTGAGAAGGAAGAGAGCGACTTTGCTGCGGAGGTCGCCGCTCAAACTAGTACAAAGGAAGAGCCAAAGGCTGAACCCGCACCAGAGGCAAAAGCTGAACCTGTAAAAGAAGAGAAGAAGGAAGAAAAAGGTAAGTCTTCCAAGAAGAAGAAATAGCCTTTAACTCGTTCAATGAAACCAGTTCCCCCCTTTAGTCCCCCTTGAGGGGGGTGCAAGGGGGGCGCAGGGGAGATCTCCCAGTGTTAAAAACGACAGACCTTACCTCTTTAAAGCATCCTCTAACGAGAAGATAAGGGGAACCTGGGTGGAGCAGAGTGCTGAAGATCGCTGCATTATCAGAGTATAAACCTGCAAATTTAAGCTCTACTGTGAGAGAAGTGCGGTATTCCTGCACTTCTCTCAAAAATATGGGGCATTGCTTACGATCTGAATTAAATCGGTAGAAATCCATCGGGGCGTATGTAGATTTCACCAGGAGGAGGGGAGCACTTTGGTCAAAACGTTGGATCAGATTGAGAAAGAGCTGGCGGGGTTGGAACAGTCGGTAGAGGCGATCGCCAACGACCTGGAGATCACCTATTGCCAATACCTCACCTCCCTGAGCGAAACCACCCGACAACAGCTCATTCTCGCCGCCTATCGGCTTTGCACCCAGGGATATCCGGAGCAATTCCTGCGGCTGTCAATGCAGCGCCGCCAGGAGCTTCAGCAGAATTTACGCAGGCTGGCAGGACAGGCCCAGGAAGAAATGCTGGCTCTGCTGGAACCAGCCCCTCTGTCTGAGCACCCACTGGAACCAGAGGAAGAAGAATTCTCACAGGAGGACAATGCGCTGGATTCACCGTTTGAAGCTTCTGAACTCCTGTTTGAAGCCGACAGCGATTCCCCGATGCAGCTCGTCAACTTCTCATCCCTGACTGCAAAAGCATCCCCCTTACCAGTGACCAGCCTCGATCGCCTGCTGGCCTGGAAAAAGCGCGTGGAGCAGGGCATTCCCGAAATCATGCTGGTGTTGTCCCAGGCAGCCAATCGGTTGCTCTACCAGGCTGACATTCTGCCCAGCAAATTACCTGAACCCGTGCTGGAGGCCGCCACCAAATCGGGCATCGCTGCTGAGGTCGCAGGTAGCTCCCCGAACCTGCTGAATCTGATGATCGAGTCCAAGGGAGAGGATCAGGAGGAGGGAGAGATCACCCGCATCGTGGCCATCCGCCTTCGTCTGTCAGAAATTGAGTTTGGCGATGCGTCCCTCACCACCTGGCGATCGAAACTGCGGGGCATCACTTCCCGGCTCAATCAGCTCGAACGCGACTACCTCAAGAAACAGCGGGAACGGGCAACCGCTGAAGCAGAACAGGCATGGAAAGCCATCTGGGTGGAGGATTGAGTCAGGCGATCGCCCCCTCCCTCATTGATTTTACAAACAGGTCTATGGACTGGTCTCGTCTGCAAAAAGCACTGACGGTTGAAGCTGAACAGGGATTCAACGATCTGGTGGGCAAACAGTACCGCTTCAGCGAATTCCTCAGCTTCAGCCTGAACCAACTGCCGGAGGATGTCCCCGCGTCGGAGAAGAACCGCTTTCAGGAGATTGCGGAGCAATTCACCCAGTACTCCGAGCTGACTTTTGCTCAGCGACAGCACCTGGTGGCCGACACCAGGCGAGCACTTTACCAGACCCGTCGAATGCTGGAAGACCGGGCGCGACAGACAGAAAATAGCACGGCTGAAACCGACGGTGAATCGCAGAAAGCCGACAAAGTCAAATCAGCTAAGGTGCCAAAGACCACCCCACTGGTCGAGAAGAGCCGTCGCGTGGAATTGGATCAGGCCGTCACCTACCTGCCGGGGGTCGGCAGCAAAAACAGCGAAAAACTGGCGAAGTTAGGATTGAACACGGTTCGCGATCTGCTCTACTACTACCCTCGCGACCACATCGACTACGCCCGTCAAATCAACATCCGAGACCTGAAAGCAGGCGAAACAGTGACTCTGATCGCTACGGTCAAAAGCTGCACCTGCTACAGCAGTCCCCGCAATGCCCAACTCACTATTTTTGACCTCCAGGTGCGAGATGCTACAGGGCAAATCAAGCTGAGCCGCTTCTATGCTGGGGCACGATTTCGCAACCGGGGCTGGCAAGAACTGCAAAAGCGTCAGTATCCGCCGGGAACAGTGATCGCCGCTTCGGGGTTGGTTAAACAAAGTAAGTACGGCATGACCCTGGATGACCCTCAGATTGAGGTGATTGACCATGCAGGTGGGTCGATTGAGTCCATGAAGGTAGGCCGAGTTGTTCCGGTGTACCCCTTGACGGAGGGGGTGCCTGCGGATGTGGTGCGTAAGGCGGTCTTAGGCGCGCTGCCTGCGGTGAAACAGCTACAGGAGCCGCTGCCAGACGGTCTGCGGGAGAAGTACGGGCTGATTGGAATTCAGGATGCGATCGCCCACATCCACTTTCCACCCGACGCAGAAGCACTCTCCGCTGCCCGTCACCGTCTGGTGTTCGACGAATTTTTCTACCTGCAACTGGGCCTCCTCCAGCGGCGGCGACTGCAACACCAGCAGCAAACCAGTGTGGTTCTTGCCCCCACTGGACAGATGATCAACGAGTTTTATCAGATCCTGCCGTTTCAGCTCACGGGTGCTCAGCAGCGGGTCGTTAATGATATTCTCAGTGACCTGCAAAAGTCTGTGCCGATGAACCGACTGGTGCAGGGAGATGTGGGGTCTGGTAAAACCGTTGTGGCAGTCGTGGCCTGTCTGGCGGCGATTCAGGCGGGCTACCAGGCGGCACTGATGGCTCCCACGGAGGTGCTGGCAGAACAGCACTACCGGAAGCTGGTGAGCTGGTTC
>JBIKWV010000500.1:0-4493 GCA_044356135.1 Elainellaceae cyanobacterium | reverse complement strand
CTCTAGCGCCGATTTTCTCCAAAACGCTGACACAGTCAGCGTTTTGGAGAAAATCGGCGCGATTTAGTCAAAAGTCCAGGTAAGTAGGTAGGCACGATTAAGCTTGAAACCCAGGAAGCTGCTCTGCTCTGAGCGAAGCCGTCGAAGCCCCTGCACCCCATCCTAACAACCGTACCTACGGTGGTAGTTCCACGGTTACCTCCGTAGGTACAGCTACGTCACGAACCACGGAGACATCAATGCCAGCTTATGGAGTTCTTAATCAACTGTCTCAGTATTTTCCAGGTGGAGCCACAGTACCGGGTCGTACAACCGTAAATTCCCCCTGGTAGGAGTATCAATTGTTCCAGATATACTGCATATAGCCCTAAACAAACTTCAAGAAGCCCGCCGTATTATAAGGTTTTGGTAAGGTTGGCTGGCTTGACTTCTCAGGCCGGAATGGAAATTCATATAGTGGTCATATCAAATCCGGGATCAGAAAAAGTACGTATAGAGGAGCACCTTCTAGCTGTGGTCACCAGTTCAAACCTATTTCAGGTTCCTACCCCATCCACCCTGGTTCAAACCGGAAGTTTCTACTCGACCACTGGCGGTATCCATCCTTCAGTGCAGAGCAAGCTGAAGCGGTCGATCGATATCCTTGGAGCCTTAGTCGGCCTCTCTATTACGGGTCTCGTTCTCCTGCCGATTGTGGCGGCGATTTTCATCAACAATCCCGGCCCTATCTTCTACAGTCAGATCCGCTGCGGCTTGAATGGTCGTACTTTTCGGATCTGGAAGTTTCGCTCAATGGTTGTGGGTGCCGAGAAGTTGAAGCACCTGGTTCAAAACGAAGCCAAAGGCAGCATCTTCAAGAACCGGAATGATCCCCGTGTCACTCGTATCGGACGATTCCTTCGTCGGACCAGTCTGGATGAGCTACCCCAATTCTGGAATGTGCTGAAGGGAGACATGAGTCTGGTGGGCACCCGTCCTCCCACCGTTGACGAGGTCTTTCAATACAAGAGACACCACTTTCAGCGATTACTCGTCAAACCCGGAATTACGGGCGAGTGGCAGGCCAACGGACGCTCGAAGGTTGAAGACTTCGAAGAGATCGTTCAGATGGATCTGCGCTACCAGGAAAAATGGTCTATCGCCTACGATCTCTCCCTCATCCTGAAGACCATCAAAGTGGTACTGAACAAGAACGGAGCCTATTAACGAACGATCTGAACACATCTGACTGAGAAGCGCTCCCTGGGGTAGGGAGCGCTTTTCAGTTTAAACCAAACGCTCCTGGAGGGCCGCGATCGCCCCTGAAACTACCCCGGCCCAGTCACCAGGGAGCGACTGCCGAAACAGCCGCATCGAGGGATACCAGGGACTACGATCGCAGTGCAGCATCCAGCGCCAGTCGGGGGCGAAGGACAGGAAAACCCAGACGGGCTTACCCATTGCTCCAGCCAGGTGAGCCACTGAGGTATCGATGGTAATCACAAGATCGAGGTGATCAATCGCCGCAGCAGTATCGGCAAAATCGTGGAGGCGATCGCCCCAGTCTACCAGCATTCCCCGCCGGATCAGGGGAATCGCATCGGCAGCCCGGTTGCCCTTTTGCAGGCTATAGCAGCGCATGTTGGGCTGCTGGATCAGCGGAATAAAGTGGCTAAAGGGGCAGGAGCGGTGGCGATCATTGCGGTGGGTGGAATTACCAGACCAGACCAGACCAACTTTGAGAGGAGAACCGTGGGAAGCCATTGCCTGGTCAGTAGAACTGCCTGCGTCCAGCTCCGGTAAAGATAGCATTTTCCGGTCATCTGGGCAGTTGAGGTAAGGCACAGAAGCAGGAACGGACTCAAGGGTAGTACCGCAGAGGTCGGGCAGGCTCATCAGGGGAGCATGAACATCAAAGGGAGGGATCGGCTCCCCTGCGGGAATGACCTGGTCAACACCGGGAACAGTTTTCAGCAGTCGAACGAGCGGAGGTTGACATTCCACAAGTACCCGTCCGCCCTGAGCTGCGATAAGCGGTGCATAGCGAACAAACTGGAGCGTATCTCCGTATCCCTGCTCTGCGTGGAGCAGGATTGTTTTCCCCTGCGGGTTAGAACCATCCCATAGCGGCTGTGGACAGTCTCGCAGGGGACGGTTGTCTGGTCCCTGTGCCCGCCAGCGCCACTCATACTCCTGGAAGCCTTCAGACAATCGCCCCGCCAGCAGCAGCGCCAGCCCCAGATTCTGGTGGGCATCGGCAAAGTCAGGATCGAGAGCGATCGCCTGCTCATACTGCTCGATTGCCGCCTCTGGCTGACACAGGTCATACAGCGCTAGCCCTGCATTGTTATAAGCAGCGGGAAAATTCGGGTGGAGTTCGACTGCCTTCTGATAGGCAGCAACCGCACCCACCAGGTCACCCTGGCTCCTGAGAGTATTCCCCAGGTTGTAGTGGGCGTCGGGGTAATTGGGCTGGAGGGCGATCGCCCGGTGATAGCAGGCAATGGATTCCTGATATTGACCGAGTTCCTGAAGGGCAGCCCCCAGATTGTTGTGAAAGCGGACAGTTTGAGGCTGGAGGGCGATCGCCTTCTGGTAGCAGGGAACTGCTTCAGCAAAGCGTTTCAGGTGCTGGAGCGCATTCCCCAGCAGGTTATAAGAATCAGGATGCTGTGGCTGGAGGGCGATCACCCGCTGGTAGCAGCCCCCCGCCTCCGCCCATTTTCCCTGGCGTTCAAAAATGGTGGCCAGCAAATTCAACGCCCGCACATCCTGAGGGGATTGTTGAACCACCTGAAGGCAGTATCGTTCTGCCTCCGCCAGATGGCCCTGCTGGAGGTGTTTCTGGGCGATCGCCAAGCCATCGGGCGCTGTCATCGCCTATGGGTGCATCAGCGCGGCATGGTGCAGCAGCGGGGTCAACAGCGGCACCCCCGCCAGCACCAGTACAGACCAGAACCAGGGAGACAGGGGCTGCGTCGGCGCTGGCTCAGACAGCAGTGCTTCGACCCGTTCCTCCAGTCGCAGGGAGGAATCATCGGAGAAGGCCGCTTCTGTCAGTGGATACAACGACAGGGGGGACTGCACCACCTGTAGCAAAGACTCCGCCAGCACCAGTGGATCGACCTGATGAGCTGCTTTCCGATCGGCGCGAATCTCCCGGTATAGCAGCAATTCCTGCCAGAGGGCCGTTGTCCTGGGTAGCCATGGGGTCAGACTTCCCATCCACCCCAGAATGAAGAACCAGAAGGTATCACGGTAGTAGCGGTGTGCGGCTTCATGGGCCAGGACAGCGCTGAGTTGCTCTGAGGAAAGTTGGGTGAGCAAACCACTGCTGACAATCAGATGGGAGTTCCAGAGGCCAACCTGGGCGGCGAACAGCGCCGATGTTTCGAGAACGCGCCCGGTGGTGTTATCAATTTCAATCGTAGGGTAGGTCTTCAGCAGCAGGATCGATCGCCATGCCTGCACCAGCCGCCAGAGGAGGGTGACCCCTGCCCAGGTGAAAAATCCCAACGCCAGATGACACCCTACCCAACCCACAGGTAACCCTAACATTTCGCCGCCCATGCCCATGTGCAGAACCGCAAAGGCGGTGCTTAGCAGCAGCAGCGGGGGCAGCAAGAATTGCAGCAGTGGCATCGTCCAGGAGAACCGGGACTGCTGACGGGACCGGCCAAAGTCAAGCCGAATGATCCAGGCAACCAGAACAACCAGCAGAATCAGCGTGAAGTGCATCCTATTCCTCCCTGGCCCCTCGTGCAGCTTTGATCCGCTGGGCGATCGCCTCTAATTTCTCTACGCTGGCCAGATCCAGTTCGTTGGCAAACGCCGCCACAATGTCTGGATTGCTGAACCTGAGAAACTGATGGAGCTGGTTGTGTGACTTGAGAATCTGCGCCTGCTCCTGGGTGACCAGCGGTTTCCAGAGATGGGCACGGTCGGCGCGATCGCATGACACCCAGCCTTTCTCAGCCAGACGACGCAACACTGTCGTCACCGATGCGTAGGCCAGGTCGCGGTCGGGATCAGCCAGGATGCGATCGTGAATATCCTTCACGGTGGCGGTTTTCAGCCCCCAGAGGATCTCCAGAATTTCGGTCTCCAGCGGCCCTAATGAAAGCTGTTTAGGCGAATGGGGGGGAAGAGAAGACATATACAAAATGGGCGGTAAGTTAAATGCCTTGTTTCCAGGCTTCACCTGGAAATGCCTAGCGGGGGTTCCCTCGTTTCCAGGCTCCGCCTGGAAATGCCCAATAGATGCTCTGCCTCCGTCTACTGGAGGCAGAGCCTCCGGTTGGCGTTACTGGCTGGAAGCCAGTAACGAGGGGACACGTAACGAGAGGGAAGCGAAGACGAGAAAACAGGAGCGGTAGCAAATTCCCACATGGCGGAATTATATCGTTTCCACTTCAAAAGAAGTTTGACAGGCTGTCTTTTGACCGCACGGCAAATTTCTTGCAGGATAGGAGTTAGAGCAATCAGTTAGGGGAAGACGAAGCCTCTGGGAGGCA
>JBIKWV010000499.1:0-4494 GCA_044356135.1 Elainellaceae cyanobacterium | reverse complement strand
CTCAACGCAGATATTCCCCTGATGTTTATCAATAATTTTCTGACAAATGTTTAGCCCAAGTCCGTTTCCCTCTCCGGCAGCTTTTGTTGTGAAGAAAGCATCAAAGATTTTCGGCTGAAGCTCCGGTGGGATACCTGTCCCCGTATCTGTGATAGTCACTTCGACTCCCTGATCCTTCTGGCGAGTGGCGATCGTCAGAGTTCCCCCCGATGCCATTGCCTGCATCGCATTATGAATCAAATTCGTCCAGACCTGAATCAACTCATCCGGGTAAGCCCAAATAGGAGGCACATCCTGATAGTTTCGGATTAATTGAATGTTGTAGTTGAGCTGATTGGCATATATTTTTAGTGTGGTTTCCAGTCCTTCGGTTACCTGGGTGAGTTGCAGGTTTTCGCTGGTGTCAAACCAGGCATAGTGTTTCAACGCAGAGACAATATTGGTACAGCGTTCGAGCGCCTGAAGAATCATCTGGTTGCTCATAAAGGCAAAGGTCAGGTTATAGGCGAGCTGTATCGCCCATGTCCCCTGCTCACAGTTGAGCAGCGGTTGCAAAAACTCAATGTCTTCAGCAAAACCCATTTCCATCAACAGGTCGGCCAGCCCCCTGGCCTCTTGAACCCCTTGCTGTTGAAGGCTTGCCACCATTTTTCGCTTGAGCACGCGATTCTCGATCGTTGCGACCAGTGGCTGGTTATACATGGCTCGCCCCAACAGATCAAAGAAGATCTCCAGGGATGTTTGATCCAGTCGCTGATGCAACTGCGGGAGTTCAATCAGGGCGGCTTTGAGCGCCTGATGAGTATTCCCTGCTGACGCCTGCATTGCTCCGAGGGGGTTATTGATTTCGTGAGACACTCCGGCAATGAGTTGCCCCAGTGCTGCCATCTTTTCACTTTGAATCAAGCATTGCTGCGAGGTTTGTAGCTCTGTTGCTTTCTGAAGCACTTCCCGTTCCAGATTCTGGGTGAGCCGATACAGTTGTACGTGGGTTCTGACCCGCGCCAGCACCTCGCGCACTTGAAAGGGCTTGGTCACATAATCAACAGCACCTGATTCCAGTGCCCTCAATGTATTTTCTGAATCTGAAAGGGCAGTGACAAAGATAACGGGGATATCAAAGGTTGCGGGGTTTGCTTTCAGCCGCTCAAACACCTCAAAACCGTTGATTCCTGGCATCAGGATATCTAGCAGGATCAGATCAGGAAGGATTCGCTCAATCTGCTGGAGTGCCAGTTCTCCACTGGTGGCGATCGCCACATCAAAGCCTGCTTGTTGTAAAGCCTCACAAATCACCTCTAGATTTGTCGGCACATCATCCACGATTAATATCAAACCAGAAGCTGCTGTACTCATCGTGCTTTACCCCTGGACACGAGATGATGTTGGAGAGACGGCTCATTGGCTCGGACTGATCTTGCTTTATCAGGTTCAGAACCTGCTGCACAAAAAGCTGATAGCGGTCATTCTGGTGCCCCGATTACTAGATTACAGGGAGACGACGGCACCTGGCCTGAGCCATCTTGCCCATTCTCAGCTTCAGTCACGATGAATCCTGGGTATTCCAGTCAGTTTTGCAGGACAGTGATCCACCCAGATATTTCGTTTCTCGCCCTAGTGAAGTACAGATTTTTGAGCGCGCGCCGCGCAGTTCTCTCTCAAAAGTCTGTACCTTATCCAAGCGCAAAGCACGATAAGTAAGTGGGCATGGAAAAAGTCCAAACCCCAAAAGCTGTCCCGCCCGCGCAGCGGGCGGGACAGCTTTTGGGGTTTCAAGTTTCGTCCTGGCGCTGGATCAGCTTCTCAACGACTGGAGGCTGATAGGCCTGTAACTTACTCAGCAAGCTCTCCGGATCTACTGCAGAGACCACCAGGTGGCGAAAAGTCGGCTGTACAAATCCCTCTGCGACCGTGCGATCGAACAGCTCCAACAGGGGGGTGTAATACCCCTCAATGTTCAGCAGTCCCTGTGGTTTCTGGTGTAGACCCAGTTGTGCCCAACTGAGAATCTCGCAAAACTCCTCCAGCGTGCCAAAACCGCCGGGGAGGGTGATAAACGCGTCTGAAAGCTCCGCCATCAGGGCTTTGCGTTCATGCATTGAATTGACCACATAGAGTTCGGTAATGCGATCATGGGCAACCTCCTTCGCCGACAGAAATTCGGGAATCACCCCAACTACCTGTCCTCCGCCCTCCAGCACCGCATCAGCAACCAGCCCCATCAAACCCACGTTGCCACCACCATAGACTAGATTGCAGCTCTGCTGAGCGATCGCCTTCCCCATTGCCAGCGCTGCCTCCCGGTAGGCGGGGCGATTACCCAGTCTGGAACCACAAAAGACACAAATCGTTTTCACAATTCATCACTCCAATCAATTCAGGAGAGCCGCGCCCCCATCATACAGGTGGCATGGCTCCAGATTGCATGAAACAGGAATTCAATCACAGGTAGAATTCACCGCAGAGGCGTAGAGTGCGCGGAGTAGAATCTTTGCGGCCTCTGCGCCTCTGCGGTATCCTTTTTGGGAAGGCACGGCTCCGCCGCGCCTTCCCAAAAAAGTGACTCAAGTTATTTTTGGAAGAGTCCTTAGCAAATTCTGGGCAACTGATCGCCCACCAGCATATCCAGAATTCGGCCTGAACCAAAGGGTGTTTGCAGGGTAACGACGCCTGCTGGGGCAGCAGTCACCTCGCCAATCATCTGCGAGTCCTGGCCGACGGGATGCGATCGCATTGCTGCCAGCACCCCCTCTGCTGCCTCACCGGGCACCACCACCACCAGTTTGCCCTCATTCGCCAGGTACAGCGGATCCAGCCCCAGTAGTTCGCAGAAGCCCTTCACCTCCTCGCGGACAGGCACAGCGCTCTCCTCCAGCCGAATCCCCACGTTGGAACTTTGGGCGAATTCATTCAGCACCGTCGCCAATCCCCCCCGCGTCGCATCGCGCATCGCCCGCACCTGGGGACAGACCGCCAGAATGGCATCCACCAATCCATTCAGGGGTTGACAGTCGCTCTCGATCGCTGTTTCCAGCAACAGTTCACCCCGTGCAATTAGAATCGCTGCCCCGTGAGCGCCCAGTTCACCATTGATCAAAATTTTGTCCCCCGGTTGCAGATGATGGGCAGAACAGTTTACCCCCGCCCGAATCACGCCAACGCCAGCAGTGTTGATAAACAGCTTGTCAGCCGCCCCCCGATGCACCACCTTGGTGTCTCCAGTGACGATCTGTACACCCGCTGCGATCGCTGCCTGCTGCATACTCTGCACGACTCGCCGCAGCGTTTCGACGGGTAGCCCTTCCTCCAAAATGACGCTACAGGTGAGATAGAGCGGTCTGGCTCCACTCACCGCCAGGTCGTTCACCGTGCCGTTGATCGCCAGATGACCGATGTCGCCACCGGGGAAAAAGAGTGGGTCTACCACGTAGGAGTCGGTGGTCATGGCCAGCCGATCGCCCCATGCCATTAAGTCTTGCAACCCCACGCTGGCCTGGTCTTCGAGCTGCGATAGTACCGGATTGTCAAATGCATTGACAAATACATCGTCAATCAAATCGCGCATTGCCCTACCGCCGCTGCCGTGGGCCAGGGTGATGGCCTCGTCGCGCACCTTCCCCGGTTTGCGACGCATCTGTGCAATTTTCTGAAATAGGGAATGCTGTGCAGGATTGATAGTAGAAGCCATGGATTAAAGATCGTTCTGCTAAAGGTAAATTATCAATTCTTTTGATTTAGAACCTATCCGAAAACCCAAATTCTGGAGGGCGCAACGCTACAGCGTCGCGCCCTCCAGAATTTGGGTTTTCGGTTTTCAGATAGGTACTTAGTGGAATCTCTACAGGGATTCATAGGGGCTACCGTCTTTATGGGTAAAGATAAATGCTCCAGCATTCTCTTGAGCCAGCAGATCAACATCGGGATAAGTCACAGAATCGCCAGAGGTGCGATCGCCCACCTCCAGATAGGTGGCATCCCGATCCGTCCGGTTCACGAGACAATGGCCATCTGCTTCGCCTGCCGGAAACCCTGCACACATCCCCGGTTTGAGGATGTGCTCTCCGACATTCGTCATCAAAGTCAATTCACCTTCCAGCACGTAAATAAATTCATCCTGACAGCTGTGCCAGTGTCGTAACGCCGAGGAAGAACCTGGAGCCAGTCGCGTCACATTTACACCAAAGTTTTTCAACCCTGCTGCTTCTCCGAGGCGACGACGCGATCGCCCCGCGACCATTGCTCGGAAGGGGGCTGGATAGCCTGTGCTAGTGCGTTCTGGAATGTCCTGAGGATCGATGATCACGGAATACCTGTGCCTGAGGCCAGTTGGGTCTGCCCAAAAACGATGCACCAATCATATCGATGGCTCTGGGCGATCGCTGAAAAACACAGAGATTCTTTATCCAATGACAACGGCTTTACTGGACTTTTGACTCAATTGCGGCGATTTTTTCCACAACGCTGACGCAGTCAGCGTTTTGGAAAAAATCGGCG
>JBIKWV010000498.1:0-4498 GCA_044356135.1 Elainellaceae cyanobacterium | reverse complement strand
ACTTCACTCGATTCGCCGTTGCGGTACTCGCGGCTGGCCCGCTTGTAGGGCTTCTCAACCCGCAGCACTTCCTCAATCCAGGGACTCATTTCCTGAATTTGCAGGGGATCCATGTCTACCGTATCGCCGACCAGTCCCACCACCGTTTTGTGCTTGCCGACGATCTTTTCAGGAGACAGTCCGGCCACCCGAAATTCTTCGTTCAAGCGATCGACCTCAGCATCGGGCGTGCCCACCTTCATCACAATAATCATTTGAAAATCCTGCTCCTCAAGCGTTCTAGAAAATTCAGCAAAACATGCCCTCCTATTCTACGACTGAGGGCGATCGCAACTCTGCCAACGTGCCTAAAGGGAACCTTACGATTGTTTGCGGGACGATCGCCATGCAGCCGTCATCCGCCCAAAGTTAACCTTAAACTCGTCGAAGCCCAATCTGTTTCCCACTCGATCCTCATCCCAGGAGGCTGACAGTACGCCGTAGCTTAGTCCCAGGACACCCAGACCAAAGAAGCCAGCACTCAGCAGCAGCACCGCGTAGGTTGGCAGGTCGTACACGTCATTGACGATGACGAGATAGCTGGTGATAAAGGTTGAAATTCCGAGAAACGTGGGAATGCCACAAAACAGCGCCATCCGCCTGACCATGCGCTTGCTCACCGCATCGGGGATCGCCATGTCCGAACGCTTGACCGCCGCTGGGCTGCTCTTTGTCGCAGCCTTTGCAGATGCTTTCACAGGCGCAGCAGTCTTTGCCTTTTGTTCAGCCTGCTTTTTCTCAGCCTGCTTGCGGTTCTTCTTTGGCTCGAATGGAAGCGCACCGCGGTTGGCGCTGTCTTTGCCGCTGTCTTGATTGGAAGAATCGGAAGGGGACTTGGGAGCCATTGCTGCTGCTTAACCCCGGATGCCCAGTCTGGTGATCAATGCCCGGTAGCGGTCTTGATCATGCTTCTGGATATAGGCTAGCAGACGCTTACGCTGACCGATCATTTTCAGCAGACCACGGCGGGAAGCGTGGTCTTTCTTATTGCCTCTGAGGTGCTCACTGAGGCGGTTAATCCGCTCCGTCAGCATGGCAACCTGTACATCAGCAGATCCGGTGTCGGTCTCGTGAATCTGGTATTCGGAAATAATTTCTTGTTTGCGGTCTTGCAGCAGTGCCATTGCGGGTCTTCGTCTCTCATCAATACAATCAATCATCATATCACAGGCATCCGAATGACCCAACTATCACTTCCTGAATGGGGTGGCCGAAATGAGGAAAAAGACAGACTGCGATCGCATATCTGGGAGCTGTTAAAAACTCAAAAGGCAGCGATCCGCGACCCCGTTGGCCATATCCCCAATTTTGTTGGTGCCGAGCAGGCCGCTGAACGACTGGTCGCCCTCCCTCTGTGGCAGCGGGCGAAAGTGGTGAAATGTAACCCCGATCGCCCGCAGTTCCCGGTTCGTTTGAGAGCTTTGGAGGACGGCAAGCTGCTCTATATGGCCGTACCGCGTCTGACCAAAAGCCGCTGTTTTGTTGAACTCAATGCCGCTGACTTGCAGCACCAGGGAATCGCCCTGAAGGATGCCGCCACCCTGCGGGGAGCCTTGATTTACGGGAAATTGGTCACCTTTGAAGAGATGCAGCCAATCGACCTGATCGTGACGGGTTGTGTGGCCGTGACTCGGAACGGCGGACGCACCGGTAAGGGGGCGGGGTTTGCTGACCTGGAACTGGCCATGATGGTGTCCTTTCACCTGGTACAACCGGATACTCCGATTGTCACGACGGTTCACGAGTTGCAGGTGGTAGCGGCGGAGCAGCTACCGATGCAGGCCCACGACTGGCCGTTGGACTGGGTGATCACCCCGAAGGAGGCGATTGCCACCGACACACTTTACTCACGCCCCAACGGTCTCGACTGGGACGCGATTCGCCCTGATCAGTACCGACAAATTCCCATCCTAAAGCACCTGCGGGATCGGTTCACCGGGAAGTGATCGGGTGCGTTGAAAGAAGCTACAAATCCACTCGCCTTCGTCGTTGGGATCAAAGTCACTCGGCAGTTTATCAATGGGTGAACGAATGCGATCGCGGCAGTTATAGACCGTTAAGGGCTGAGTTACCCCGTCTTTGCTGAGCGTGACCCGGTATTCCCAGAAGTTTTTGGCGCTACGTTTGATTTTCAGCACACAAAATTGGTGACCTGTAGCGGTATGACAGAGGAGCGCTTCAGCAGGGAGCGATGGTGTCAGCCAGAACAGGAGGGCGATCGCCACCATCAGGAGCGCAGTGGCCAACCAGGTTCTCAACCTGGAAACAATCGACATGGTCTTCAGTCTTACTAAAGGAATAATGATTTTAGTTAACCATCCTGTATATAGATTGACACGACTGGATTTTACAGGCTTCACAAATAGGATGTGAACAGGGGGTGTGGGGGTGGTGCCCCCACGCAGGGGCACACCTCCACACCCCCTCAAGGGGGAATCATCCCTGTACCCGGTTCACATCCTGCGAAGGATGGCTATAGATAATTGATTCATCGCAAGGACA
Source organism: Elainellaceae cyanobacterium (assembly GCA_044356135.1). GTDB lineage: Bacteria > Cyanobacteriota > Cyanobacteriia > Elainellales > Elainellaceae > CAZVXA01. Next base: position 1,957 of record JBIKWV010000498.1, on the reverse strand, counting down.
AACGGTTATGAAACGTTTTTGGTTAGCGGCAACTGGGCTGGCGATCGCCTCCGGGATCGTGATGCCCAGTGTAGTTGAGCGGGCGATCGCGTTCCAGGCTTCTGGAGCGATTGTGGTTGCTCAAAGTCCTTCTCCCTCGCCAACTCCCTCCCCCTCTCCCCAGGCGACTCCCTCACCTGCTGCGACTCCTGCCGCCCCCAGAACTGCGTCCCCACGCAGACCGCGCCCCGTTGCTCGTATCAACCCTAGCCGCCCGGTTCAGATTCGCGTTGTTAACCCTGGCGATGCAACCGTGATTGCCACACTGACGCAACCCACCTCCGCAGAGCGACGGGTTCCTCCCGGTGGTAGTACGACCTTTGGCAGTACCACACAAAACTTCCTCCCATTACCGATCGAGATGGTCATCTATCCCGTTGATCCGAAAGTGGCGGTTGCCATCGACGTGGCGGCTTCCAACAATGTAGTGGAAGTGATTGTGTCACAGCAGCTTTCGAGCGGGTCTACTGGCAACCTGGCGGTCTCCATCGAGTCTAACGGTGACATTTTCCGCTACTAGGGATAAGCTGGACCTCTGACTGTTTCTTCCTAAATTGCCGCGAAACGCCCTCTCAGAGGGCGTTTCGCGGCATTTCAGAAAAAATAGTCAAAAGTCCTGAAAATGAGGAGGGGCAGTGCGATCGCACAGCCCCTCCACCTTTTCAGCGGCTTCTATGACCCCTCGCGCAGTTTATCCAGGACGCTGCGGTCTTCCAGCGTGGAGGTGTCTCCGGTGACTTCCTGTCCGGCGGCGAGCGATCGCAGCAACCGCCGCATAATCTTGCCCGATCGCGTCTTCGGCAGGGCATCGCTGAAACGAATCTCACCGGGACGCGCCAGCGCACCGATCTCACTCACGACGTGCTGCTTCAGCTCTTTCGACAGGGCCTCGCTGGGCTGATGGGTGCCCTCCAGGGTGACAAAGGCGATCACCTCTTCCCCCTTCACTTCGTCGGGTCTGCCCACCACAGCAGCTTCCGCCACGGCAGGGTGCGACACCAGCGCCGACTCGATTTCCATCGTGCCCAGACGGTGCCCTGCCACGCTGATCACGTCATCCACACGGCCCATCACCCAGTAGTAGCTGTCTTCATCCCGACGGGCACCATCCCCAGCGAAGTAGAGATACTGGCCGTTGATCGGGGCGATGTGTTCCCAGTAGGTGCGCCGGAAGCGATCGGGATCGCCGTACACCGTCCGCATCATCGATGGCCAGGGATGCCGCACCACCAGATAGCCGCCATCGTTGTCAGCGACGGGATTGCCGTCCAGATCCACCACATCCGCCAGAATGCCGGGGAAAGGCCGAGTCGCAGAGCCGGGTTTGGTAGGAATGGCCCCCGGAATCGCAGTGATCATAATGCCGCCCGTCTCCGTTTGCCACCAGGTATCGACGATGGGGCACCGTTCGCCGCCGATTATCCGGTAGTACCACATCCAGGCTTCGGGGTTGATCGGTTCACCCACGGTTCCCAGCAGTCTCAGAGAGGAGAGATCGCGAGCGTTGGGGTGGTGTTCACCCATCTTGATGAAGGCACGGATTGCCGTGGGAGCGGTGTAGAAGATATTGACCTTGTACTTTTCGATCACGTCCCAGAAGCAGCCAGGATTAGAAGCGCGGGGGGCACCCTCGTACATCAGGGTTGTCGCACCGTTCGACAGCGGCCCATACACGATGTAGCTGTGTCCTGTAATCCATCCCACGTCGGCGGTACACCAGTAGACGTCGGTGTCCTGGAGGTCAAAGATCCATTTGGTGGTGATGTGGGTGTAAAGGTTGTAGCCGCCCGTGGTGTGGACGACACCCTTCGGTTTGCCCGTGCTGCCAGAGGTGTAGAGAATGAACAGCATGTCTTCGCTGTCCATCGGCTCTGCGGGACAGTCAGCAGAAACACCCTTTTGCAGGTCGTGCCACCAG
>JBIKWV010000015.1:0-15227 GCA_044356135.1 Elainellaceae cyanobacterium | reverse complement strand
CGGTAGGGCATACCGGAATGAACGCCTCTGGACAGAACGACCGCTATCTGAATCAAGCAATTGGTTTAGACAAGTCGGCTGGTTGAAGGAGGAACCCCCCGGCTTCTAGCCGTGGGGAGGATGTCAGCCTGTCTCCGCTATGAAATAGGGAAGCTACGTTATATTGCAAAGCAATCAAGTGTAGAGTCTTCACAGCGCTACACTCACACCATCAACTGCTAGGCGGTATAGCGGGGGCTTCCCTTCTCAGCCTTAGATGGTCGGGCTTTTTCGACTAACCATGATCGCCCTTCAACCACTGGGTGAGCATCGATGCAAGGATTTGTTCACGAACTTCTGTTGTTAGCTCTGGTGGGAACCACTTCTCAACTCGCAGGACGTGATAGCCATATCGAGTTTGAACTGGCTCAATCCATTCACAAACTTCTACAGAGGCGATCGCTTCATGAATCTCTGGGAGAAGTTCTGAAACAAACCGAATACCCACAAAACCACCGTTCTGACCAGAATATTTACCTCTGGAATAATCCATCGCAAGAGAACTAAATGCAGCAGGATCATCACGGAGTGTTTGAGCAATCTTTTGTGCATCAAACGGATTATCTACGAGAATTTGAGAAATGGCTACTCGACGGTATTGTTCGCGGTTGGCCATGTAGTGACCATCAACGTATTCTCCAAATAAATATTCCTGCAACTTGCGCGTCAATTGAGTAACTCGAATTCCATGTGACCAGTCCTCCACAGTCAGCCGTTGCTGGCTGAGCCAATCAAAGGTTTCAGTTGCACTTAGTAGCTTGTGTTCTGTCCGAAATGCATCGCCTGCCACCTGTAGCTCTTCATCCGATAGAGTAATATTCAAATCTTCGCAGAGCTTAAGGATTTGAGCTTCCCGCTCAGCCAGAACGCATATTTCCGCAAATCGAAACGATCGCTTTAGGTAATTCACGACTGCCTCATCTGTAGCAGGCAAGATCTCAGGCGGAACTGGAGTCTGTGCTGTCGGAACCGATGACTGTAAGACTTCTTGCATAGAGATAGAGATTTTGAAAATACAGTGGTGGGTTTACGATATCAATCGCTGTTTTGGTCAAAACAAGGGGGAATGGGGCACAGTCTCCACGCAGGAGTGGAACTCTTACATCCTGCCCTCATCAACCTTTGTTGTACGATTACTAGACTTACACATGCTGGTAAATGAGCTTCTCAGATGGGATTTCATCGGCGCTGAGACGGTTGCGGCAAAGATCGCCATAGAAGTTGAGATACTCAGTTTCAGCCGCAGATAGTCTACCTTTTTGTACACCAGCAATTGCGGCATCAATCTCCTCCCGCCGCCTCAGCCCTGTGAGGCAAACATCAACGTTATTCTGTGATAAAGAATAGCGGTAGAAGTCTGGGACTGAGGGTCGCCAGCAGGTTGGGGGTAGTGCTACTGGAATCTCCCAGAGTGCTCCCGTATGGGACCCGCCTGACTTAAACGTGACGATCCCTGGTCGAGATGGGGTATCTATCACCGAGTTATTGAAGATCTTGCGTTGGGCAGTTCGATGGCTAATGTTATGCCGTACCATCACAACATCGAGCAACGGGCTATCCAGCCATTGAGCTGCCAGATCAAGATCGTGAAACGAAGCTCCTACATAGCGGACTGCCCCCATACTTTTCAGGCGCTCTGAGGTGCCAAACAAATTTTCAAGCAGCCTCTGGTAGAGCACGTTTGGCCCTCTTAAGTCGCCGGATATGCTCAGGCAGTCTCGCAGTGCTGCATCTTCATTGCTCCCAATCCACCCCCAGAACAAAATATCGACATAATCAATTCCCAATTCCTGGAACTGATCCATCAGCGCGGGTAGTGCCATTTCAGGGCTTTTGATATATGTCACAGTGGCTAAAATGACCTGTTCCCGCCTGCTAGAATTGCGGTGGCATAGTTCGTGGATCGCGCCTGCCATCGAGCGGTACAGGAAATGATGCAGGTCGCTGGAGTAGAAAAAATAGTTAATTCCCTGATCGAAGGCATATAGGGTATCTTCGCTGGAGATCCCACTACCGCCACCTAAACCTAGACAGCTAACCGTTAGGTCCGTTCGCCCAAGCTTTCGGTAGAAAGATAGATCGGAAGATGGAGAACTTAGTTCAAGACGAGTTGGGTTTATTTGAGGCAGAGGAGCCAGATCTTTGATCAGCATAAGTCTACTTCAGGTAAATCCAGTGTTGCATAGATATCTTCAGAACCGGGGTTCAGATAGGGGCACTCGATAGAAATTGACATCAGCGCAAACTGTTCATGAATTGCTGACATTCGCCCCTCAAGAGATTCATCTTCTCGCTGGCGAGCCAATAGTAGCCCACGGGTGATCATCTGGCACCGATTCAATCCAAAGCTCTCCTGTTCTGAAAAGTGCTGATTGGGTTCTTCTGCAAAACCGAGGCCAGGAGCCAGAACCTTTGTAAATAGAGGGACGGAATCTCGGAAGTGCTGACGGTTACGGATGTAGATCGATCGCAGTAGATGATGAACTTCCTGATACCTGTCTCGATCGCAGTACAGCACCGCTGAATCAAATCGATCATAGTCCACAGGGTTATAGAGCGCTTTGAAGCTGAAAGGAATTTCTGCTCCATTTAAATGCTCTGTCAGATCTGCCATGACTGCGATCGCACCTTCAGGACTCAGGTTAAAGTAGAATCGCAAGACCTGACAGTCAAGCTGGCTTTTCTGGGGGCCTGCATTACCCACCGCCATGTAAAATCCGTTTTGCATCAAATTGCGTGGTAAACGAATCGCAACGGAGTCACCGGACTGTACCGAAACAACAGCAGGGGAAAGGTGAAGTTGACTATTAATATGTAATGTTAATCCGGCCTTAAAAACCGCGAAGGTGCCGTCCTCCTCTTGTCTCAATACCTGCCAACCTGCGTCAAAATAGCCGATTCCGTTGTTATTCTCGTGAAGCCGACCGCAAAATTCTAGGTTGACTCCCAGCAGGGTATTGTTCTCCAGGTCGCGTTGAACACTGCGATCGCTGGATTCAACACCCATCTGTAGCATTTTCTGCAAAGAGCCATTGTAGTAGAGACCGTAGAGAAAACTGCGAAGTTGCAGCCCTAAATACTTTTCACGGAGCGCTACAGGCATTTGCTGGAACCGTAGTACTGCCTCAGCAGGAAGCTCAAACGGCTTAAAGGCAGGATGACAAATTGAAAAATTCTCACTGAAGCGAACGTTTTCTGCGATATCTTGTAATGCTTCCTCCACAGATAGCGGACTGGTTTGTATCCCTTGCACAGGGAGAGTCTGGAGTACCTGCATAATGACTGGAATAAATGATTGATAAAGATACAGCGAACTGTGTAATCGTTATGCGATGCAGGGTGGCGATCCCAGCGTTATAGACTGGTTTAACTTTTCACCTGCATCGGCCCGACTTCAGACACACCAAATATGGACTGGACTGAAGTTTCAGGACGACAGAGCAGTGACTTGGCAACCTGGAGCATACAAATTCCAGTGTTGCTAAAAGTTTTCTGATACTGGATCATGGCGTTGATCTGACGAATGATCATCAGGCCAGCATACTGAACCACTCGCTTTACAAAGTCAGGGCGATCGTCAAGAATTTCTGGGAATTGATTCAAATACGCTTCAACCAAAGCAAAAGTTGACGACTGTAACTTCTCCAGGGGAATTGTTGCCAGACGTAATGATTCCTGGATATCTAAAGAGGAACTAACCACCATACTATTCAGCCAGATTTGAAGGTAGCTCGCAACCAGCGTACCCAAATCTAAAGCTGGATCTCCCCAGGTACAACGCTCCCAGTCAATTAGACGCAGTGGACTAGGTTGACTGATCTCCACCGCCAGATCTTCCCAGTTACGGTGTAACAAGACGTTGTTGAACTTTAGATCATTGTGAATCAAGCAAGAAAGCTTGACAGATTGCGATAGCTCCGATATTGCTTGGCTGAGGCTCTCATAGCGCTGATACAGGGAAAAGAACTTAAGCGCTTCTGCTGGAAACTCTCCAAAAATCTCTGGCCCAATCCGCTCTAACCCCTTTGCAAGCATGACCGATTGCTGGGCAGCAAATTCCTGCTCCTCCGTCAGCCAGAAGCGACGGTAATCATCCCTGTTAAAAGTTGCTTTGTGGAGCGATCCTAGAATGTATCCCACTGAGGCCGCAAGCTCAGATGGATAAGCACTGCTTTCAATATAGAAGTCTGATAAATCTGTGTACTCCGTTAAATAGTTCAGAATAATAATCGAATTTTCCTGATCAAAGTGAAGCAGTTCTGGCAACCAGAAGCGAAGATGCCTAAGTTCTGGAAACTGCTTTACAAAGCTGTGCACCCGCTGTTCGCTGTAAAACTCACCCAACGTTTGACCATCAGGTTTGTACGGTTCCTGCTTGACAAGCAACTTTCGCCCATCGGGAAAACTAATCAGCAGGTTGAAGTTTTTTGCAAACTTCAGTTCAACCTGGACAGAATTTTGGTCACAGTCCAAATTAACCCCGTGCTTTTCCAGATAGTCAAATACGTTTTGTGCACTCAAACGAAATGCCATAGATGTTACCTCCTGTAGGCGATTGGCCCATCTAATCTGCAAGCATAGTTGAACCTACTAGGGTTCTAATGCGGTACCTTCAACCCAGAGATTGCTTGGCAATCAGGTTGCCTTACTTTATGGTTAATTACGCCGATTAAACTGAGACTCTTCACCGTTCTGAGGCAGAACATCAGGCTTGTTGAAGTCACGTACAATCGAATAGGAGAGTAGCAAGCTCATCACAAAAGTTAAAACTGCTAGAGCACCAACCAATGCAGCTTGGTTGCCCATTTGGTTCAGGAAGTTCCAGTTCATAAAGATAGTCCCTCAGATGGAATGAAAGGGGCCTAAGCAAAGCATATTATGGCTCAGGCCCCAGGCCGACTCTAAAAAACCTGAGTATCTCAGGAAAACAACTTCAGAAGTTGTAGCAACTTGTCCCTTTTGCGTCAGTGCAAACCAGGGAAGCAAGTTACTTTTGACAGATACTCTACTTCTTGAAGATATTGTAGGATGCAGCAACGCTTCCTACAAATACAGCCACAGCAGCAGCGCCAATCTGGGCACTTGCTGGACTTGCTGGGGTGATAAACGTGAAACCACCGCTGACTTCACCAGCCAGTTCATCAGATAGGTCGCCCATGAAGCTCTCACCGTCGAGGAACAGTTCGCTTCCTGCGGGACGCAGATCAACGATTGCAATAGATGCCATTATTCAATATCTCCAAAAGTTCAAAAGATTAGATGTGCTTTATACCAATTTGATGTGAAGTGACATCTCTGTAGGATGTATTAAACTGCCGCCAACACATCCTACGATCATGTGCAGATCCATCAAGAATTGGTATTACTTTTTGAAGTAGGCGATCGCAGCACCCACCAGTGCACCAGCCGCAGCAGCACCAGCTGTAACAGCCAGAGAGATCTTGAAGCAAGCAACAGCCGAAGCAACAACAACCGGGGGGCTAGCACCAAAGGTCCCGCTCAGTTCACCATCAGACAGCTCAGAGAGGAAGCTCTCCGAATCCATAAACAGTTCAGCCCCAGCGGGACGCAAATCAGAAATTGCAATAGAAGCCATAAGTTTTTCTCCATCAGGTTGTATTTTATAGCCATCCTATTTCACTGGTGAGATGGGCGCCAGGGTAAAACTCCACCTAAGGATGGTGCCCCTGAACCCCCTCCTCACAAGCAATTGCGGATTGCTGGCGTCAAGCATTAATGCTCAACTAGTCAGTAATTATTAGAGTGTCAATCCAAGAAAACAAGAGATTCAGTCAACACTTTTCGCCCAAACTAAAACAATTTTGTCTCAACGTTAACAGGAACGGATTTATGTATATGTGAACGAACAAAATACATGTTCTAGGTGCAAGAAGCCCGATCGACGCTGATAGACAATAAAAAACTGTACTGACACAAATCAACGCTCCAACGTCAATGTTTCTAGAGCCTTCAGGGGCTTATCAGTAGTTGCCATCAAACGACATAAAGTCTACAGTTTTGTCCTGGAATATCAGTATCTAAAGGTACTTCCTTTGAATTTACAAATCAAGACTAATCACTAGATTTTGCAGACGTAAGTCTACTATTTATGTCTTTGTAGGGCTACCGATCTCAAGTGGAACGGCTCTTGTGAGCCAACATGACGCTCCACGCGGCACTTGTGACATTGGTAAGGAATGTTTGCACCGAAGGAACGGATTTGCGAGCGACTGGACTGTCTTTTGGCAAATCTCATTCTACGATCCTGCGCTGGGCAAAGCGTTTAGCGAATCAACTCAGCCAATGGCCAACGACTGCGTCAAAGACGGCGGACCTCACGGACGAAGGAGATGAGATTAACACTCGAAGTGAGCATGAAGTCCGTGCTAATCACACTGAGGTGCACCTTTGTGATGTTTCTCCATTCTGCAAAGTTTTCATGAAGTGGGTCGATACCAATCATCACAATGAGCAGAAGAATAGAAATTCCCGCAGGGGAGTAAGCCCTTGCCATCAAGCGCTTACGCATCAGAACACAAAACTATCAAGCAATACTTTTACAAAAAATTAGCAAATCGTTAACCTAACGTTTGCTTGACTTCAGCTATTTTTCATCTGAGAATTAAGCAAAAGCAAAATTTTGGAGGGTAGGTTCACCTATTTCCCCCATTTGGCAAGCTTACGCTATGGCTATTCCTTACATGATGTGAATGGGGTTCGAGGGTGAAGCCTCGCATGGGGTATTTTCCTTTCACCTCCTGTTCACGCTGTATTTGTGATGACTGTAAGAGCTTTGCATTATTTATAACCATGTGACAAACTGACCATATCGATTATTGGATTCAGTAAAAATTTTTCTGCTATCGCTGGCGTTCTCCTGAGAACTCTACGGTAGCTCCTAGTCGATGAGTAGACTTTGAGCTGCTCATCTGAATTAGCATCCTTAGTTTGTCTAAGTCTATTGACTTGTCTCTATCAGAAAGGGGGTTGATTCCTACTTAGTGCGTTTCTCATAGCGCACTAAATTAGTGTGGACTCACCATCATTGATTTTCAAGCTATTACTTTTCTTAAAGTTGGCAGTGGCAGGAGGAGATTACCGACAGTGAAGAATCAGGAACATCATCCACAGCAGAATTTCCAAGAGCAGTCACTTAGTCTGTATTTATCTGTTTTTCAGCGCAAGTTGTTGATCAAGCAGTTACAAGCTGGCTTGCGCCCAGAGTATCAGCGACGAATCGAGATTATGTTGCTCGCAGATGCAGGCAAATCTCAAACTCAGATTTGTGAAATGTTGCATTGCTCCAGCGAGACAGCCCGTTACTGGATGCGGATGGCGCAAATGGGTATGGCTCATCAATGGGATGATCGCCCAATGGGTCGCCCTAAAGAAATTGACCAGCGCTATCTAGATCGCTTGCGTGAACTCGTGGGAATGCATCCTAAGGAGCTTGGGTTTCCTTTCAAGCGTTGGACGGCTCAATGGCTGAGTAAACAGTTGTTTAAGGAATTCGGGATTCAAATCAGCGATCGCCACGTCAATCGTCTACTCAGGCAGATGGGTCTCTCCACTCGTTCAGCCCCACAGGAAACTGCTTCAGATTCCTCCACGTACAGCAACCCCAGCATTGCAATTAAAGATTTACAGGAAGCCTCTCCGCCAAAATCAGTGTGGTCGTTGAACCTAATTCCATCGAGTCATCAAATATCACAGGAGTATGGGCAGGAAAGAAAGCAGGAAACGCTCTAGCTGAAGCCATCCGATGAATATAGCCTTCACAAATAGGATCTGAGCGGAGGGTCTGGAGGTGTGCCCCCATGCAGGAGTTGAACCTCTACATCTTGTTCACATCCTGAAAAGGATGGCTATAGGTTGTTGCGGTGGATAACCAGTAGTTTCTCAAAGTCCTTTATATTTCTTTTTCACAATGCTGCAAGCCTCAGCAGATAAAGTACTAACGCAGTCCCTCAACGACGTGTTTGCAAAATTGGGAAAAGCACTCACGGAACAGGAGGTCAACGGCTGCCTACGCACCGCTGAACTGTTAAAACCACCCACAGGAAAACTGTTTTGGCGGGTCAGCGATGCAGCGCCAGGACTTTATCTGATTCTCAAAGGCAAAGTTCGTCTGGTTGATTTAGAAGGGAACTTGATCACAACTCTCGCAGAAGGGGAAACCTTCGGTGAAGCCACTCTGCTTCCCCAGATCAGATGTCTCCCTCATGAGGCCAGAGCTTCGCTGAATTTGGAACTGGTATTCCTGCCGAAGCAGGGTTTAGAACCCCTGATGAAACTGTATCCTGTCCTCCGGGAGCAGCTTCAGCAACAAGCCACAAAGCTCGAACAGCTAATAGCAGCAAAGTCCGCAGCGACATCCCCGACACGGCAAGAATTCCCGACAGCCGAACTGCCAATTCAGGAGAGCAAGCAGAGAAAGATTCGCTACTTCCCCAGCCCCACGGTGAGATTAGAGCACTGGTGGCAAAGAACAATCCGACGATACCCGTTTTTCGAACAGCAGAGCAACGCCGACTGCGGTGCAGCCTGTCTGGCCATGATTGGGCTTTATTGGGGAAAGCGATTCAACGTGAATTTTTTGCGAGATATTTCCAATGTTGATCGCAATGGTGCTACGTTGGCGGGGCTATCAGCCGCAGCGGAGAGTATTGGATTTACAACGCGCCCAGTTAAAGCCAGTCTGGATAAGTTAGCAGAGCAGTCACTGCCTGCGATCGCTCACTGGGAAGGCCGACATTACATTGTAGTTTACGAGATAACGCGCAACCGCGTTATTGTAGGCGATCCTGCAATTGGGCAGAGGAGCCTCACCCATGCTTCCTTTAAAGCGGGTTGGAGTGGCTATGCGCTTTTGCTCCAGCCAAATGCCCTCCTTCAGGAAGCAGTAGAAAGCAACCAATCCTTCTGGCAGTTTTTCGAACTGGTTAAGCCCCATCGTCTGCTCTTGTTTGAGGTTTTCGTCACGTCTTTACTGATTCAGATCTTTGGGCTGGTGACACCATTACTGACCCAATTAATTCTTGATCGCGTTGTTGTGCAGCGTAGCGAATTAACGCTAACAGCCATTGGTGTGGGGCTACTCCTGTTTGGCCTATTCCGGGTTGTCATGATTGGTCTGCGTCAATACCTGCTTGACCAAACAGCAAACAGAGTTGACCTGGCACTGATTGTGGGCTTTATCGGTCATACCTTTCGCCTTCCTCTAAGCTTCTTTGAGTCGCGCTACGTCGGTGATATTATCTCGCGTATTCAAGAAAATCAGAAGATCAGGCGTTTTCTCACTGGAGAAGCACTCTCTATTCTGTTGGATTTACTGACAGTCTTTATCTACCTGGGGCTAATGTTCTGGTACAGCTGGAGAATGGCCCTGCTCACGCTGGTAATCGTACCGCCGTTTACGCTGCTGGCGCTGGTTGCTACTCCATTCTTCCAGCGCATATCACGACAAATTTTCTCCTCCTACAACGAAGAAACAGGATATTTAATTCAGTCATTGAGCGGAATCCGCAGCATCAAAGCAATGGCACTGGAGCGAACCGTACGGTGGCACTGGGAGGATTTACTGAACAAGTCAATACGGAACCTGTTCTCAGGTCAGGTTATTAATAACCTGATGCAGATGTTCAGTTCTGCCATTGAAACAACCGTCACAACGCTGCTCCTCTGGTTTGGTGCCTGGTTGGTTATTCGCAATGAACTGAGTATTGGACAGCTCGTTGCCTTTAACATGCTGCTGAGCAATGTGATTAACCCATTTCAGCGTTTAGCAATTCTGTGGAATGAATTGCAGGAGGTCATCATTGCAGTTGAGCGTATCCAGGATGTGATTGATGCGAAACCTGAGGAAGATCTACAGAAACAATCCCGGCAAATTCTACCTACATTACACGGGAATATTCAATTTGAAAGTGTAACATTTCGCTACCACAGTCAAAGCGATGTAAATACTCTTGAAAATGTCAGTTTTGAGATTAAACCGGGGCAGACGGTTGCTTTGGTAGGGCGCAGTGGTTCCGGTAAAACAACAATTTCTAAGCTCATTCTCGGATTATACTCTCCCACTGAGGGAAGAGTGTTGATTGACGGTTATGATGTGAACAGCCTTTCGCTCAAATCTATTCGTCAACAGATTGGGGTGGTTGATCAGGATACTTTCCTATTTGGTGGAACGATTCGTGAAAATATCAGCATCAGCTATCCTCAGGCAAGTCTTGAAGAGGTCATTGAGGCGGCACAGATGGCAGGCGCTCATGAATTTATTAAAGCGCTTCCGACAGGCTATGAGACCCAAATTGGTGAAGGTGGTAGTCTGCTGTCAGGAGGACAGCGGCAGCGACTTGCGATCGCCCGTGCCCTACTGGGTCAGTCTCGATTTTTAATTCTAGATGAGGCGACCAGCCATCTAGACGCTGAATCAGAGCGAATCATTCAAGCAAACTTCAGCAAGATTCTCCAGGGACGCACAACATTAATTATTGCCCATCGACTCTCAACGGTGCGTCACGCTGACTTAATTCTCGTATTAGACCGTGGAGTGTTGGTTGAATCCGGGACACATGATCAACTGATGTCACAGAGAGGGCACTATTTCTACCTGAATCAGCAACAAACAATAACGACCTGATCGATTACGCTACACCCGTCATCTCTCAACTCATTCTTCTGAATGCTCTGATGAACCATATGACACAGTATCAATTCGACCAGTCAGATAGAAATGGCCATCATCTGGCAGTGACGAAGGACAAAAATCTACCTGAAATACCAGCAATAGATGACTGGTCACAGTCAACCAGAGAGCTAATTAACACCCTTCCTCGCACCTGGACGCGCGGCCTGCTATATGTGCTGTTGGGCATCACTATCACGGTGTTGCCTTGGGCAATGCTTGCGCAAGTCGATGAAACGGGCAGCGCCAGAGGACGATTGGAGCCAAAGGGTAGAACGATTAGGGTAGACGCCCCTGTTGCGGGCACAGTTGTCTCACTAAGCGCCCAGGAGGGGCAGACGGTGAAGGCGGGGCAGATTCTGTTGGAATTTGAGTCGGAGTTAGTTCAGGCGGAGTTGCAGCAGGCACAATCTCGCCTGGAGGGATATCTTAACCGGATGGCGCAGCTAGAGTTGATGCGCAATGAGTTGGAGATCGCGCAACGATCTCAAAAGCTCCAGACTCAGGCCCAACGGGCAGCCCAGTTGGCTCAGGTGGATCAGACGAGAGAATCGCTGAACGCCAGTCGTCAGGCGTATGCGCTGGCAAGGAAACGGTTTGAGCGGGAGCAGACTGAATTTCAGCGCTATGCTGACCTGCTATCGACTGGTGTCGTGCCAGAGATTAAAGTAGCAGAGATGCAGCGTCTGGTGGATGAACGGCAACAGGTGATCCACCAGACCCAAGCCAGTATCCGTCAGGCAGAGTCGAGTTTTAGACAGCAGCGGAGTAACTATGAGAACGTGGTTCGCACCGGTGAACTATCCATCATTGAGAGTGAACAGCGAATTCGAGAGGTTCAGACTCAGATAGCGGCGATACAAGCGGATATTGCCCAAACTCGCCAGCAAACTCAGGCACTCAAGTTTCAGATGCAACAACGAGTTGTGCGGTCGCCAACCAATGGCACAATTTTCAGCATGGAGTTAGACAGTGCCGGGACAGTCCTCCAGCAAGGACAGAAAATTACCCAGATCGCGCCTGCGGGAACAGATCTCATTTTTCGTGCCCAGATACCCAGCAGCGAGAGTGGCTTCCTAAGGGTCGGAATGCCTGTCAAGCTGAAGTTTGACGCATATCCTTTTCAGGATTACGGGGTGGTTAATGGCAGACTTCGCTGGATCTCACCTGACTCAAAGATTGTGACGGCTTCCCAGGGAAATCTTGAAACTTTTGAACTTGAAATCGCTCTTGATCGCCCTCAAATTCTCACAGGAATGAAAGAAGTTAGACTAACTCCAGGTCAAACAGGAACGGCTGAAGTCATTGTTCGTCAGCGCAGAGTCATTGATTTTATCCTCGATCCATTCCGGAAGTTGCAGCGGAGTGGCTTAGAACTCTAGTGTTGCCAACACTCAATTTTGCAACATTGGGGTATGGAGCTTCACCTTCAGGAAGGTGTTTCACCCCTTTACCCTATACAAAACTTTTGTTCTACTTGACTGGTATTGCGATTTGTCGAAAGAAAACATCTTCTTTGTCGTTAAGTATTAGAGATTGATTATGCTGACAACGCTGAACATCTCATCTCAGGAAATCTTGCAGCAAGTGCAACTGTCCTGTCTCATGCCGTCCGTCATTGAAGGAATCGTTGCGCAACGAATCATTGATCAAGTGGCTGTTGCGGAAGGGATTGCTGTAGAGCTAGCAGAGGTTCAGCAGGCAGCAGATAACCTCCGCTTAGCCCAGCAATTGCATAGCGCCAGTGAAACATGGGTATGGCTACAGAAACACTATCTGACGTTGGACGACTTCGAAGCCTTGGCATACGCTACGGTGCTGTCCACAAAACTGGCGCAGCATTTGTTTGCACCCAGGGTTGAACTATTTTTTGCAGAACACCGTCTGGACTATGACAGAGTCATCTTTTACGAAGTAGTTCTGGATGATCCAGATACTGCAATGGAGCTATATTACGCCATACAGGCTGGAGAAACGAGTTTTCATGCTGTTTCACATCAATACATTCAAGATCCAGTCCAAAGGCGGCAGGGAGGCTATCGAGGATTAGTTCATCGGGGCGAGTTAAGACCAGAAATCTCGGCTGCTGTTTTTGCCGCAACTCCTCCGCAGGTACTCAAGCCAATCCTGACGAGTCAGGGCGCTCACCTGATTCTTGTAGAAGAGATCTTACCTGCACAGCTCAATGAAGCGCTCCGCCACCAGATCCTATCTAATCTTTTTGGTGATTGGCTCAAGCAGAAAGTAAACCAGGTGCAGGTGTCGGTGCAACTCACAGTAACACCTGACGTGCTAACTTCATTGTCGATGGGGTCGATTGTCCACAACTCTCCCGCAATCTGATTGGTGACTAAGCAGCACACTGGCGAAGGAACAAGCACTGAAAATATTTACAGTGGCCTAACCGCTCCACTACTTCAGGATGCCTCACTGACAAAGCGAGAGCCAGGGCGATCGCTCTACCACCCACAGGGGTAGCCTATGCTATAGCTGCTGAGCGGCAGCTCTAAATTAACCAGAATCTATGGTCACCCCCTTAGTGGTGCAGAAAACTCATGGCTGTCTCAGTATGAGAATGAAACGACTTTAGAGAACTCAATGCGACAGTCCAACACTGAGCGTTTCTTGTTCGAGGCACAGGCTGGCGGTGGATTGGTTTTCGGTAATGCCGCAAGCGGTGGCAGTCGCAAGCGCTGGTAGCACAGTCCCGCTAACTGCCGCAACCCTAATTGCAGAAAACTCAATCCCCGATCGCCATGCCAATCAATCAAAGAACGTTGCCCTGCTTTCACCAACATCATCCCCAGCATCAGGGCGATCAGGGTGGCGCAACCCTTGCAGCATGAATAAGCAAGTGAGTGCCTGAGCATCGCGCAAGCCGGACTGCAAGACCTCGAAGGCAGCAGACTTATAATCCTTGAAGTGGGGTTCAATCCCGCCAAAGCGCTGACCATAGAGGGCAAAGGTTTGCAACGAAGAGGGTTGGTCAGACAGGACTGCCCAGGTCTCTTTGGCATCGCTCAACTGAGCCGTAGAGAGATGACAGACAACGTCACTGAAGACCTGCACATTTTGGTATAGATAAGCCTGCTGAGGTGGCGGGATGAGTTGTTCCAGCGAGTGTGTTTGACCGTTGGCGAGGGTGACAGAGAGGTTCGACTTGACCCGAATTGCCCAAGACCACTGGTGTTGCCTGAGCCAGCGCACCAACTCAGCGTGCTCAAAGCCTCGGTCTGCCAGCAGAGTGACTTTAACCTCCGGTGGCAGGACGCGCTGAGCGCACTCAAGCAGCGGTTTGTATTGCTCAAAGCCGACCATCGCACTGCCATGTTCCAGCACAACCTGAGCCAAGGTAAAGGAGCGTCCGCCCCAGACGAAGCAGACCTCTATCAAACAAAACTGATCCCACAGCATACTGGTATCGAGGGTGAGCAACACCGACTCCCCTGCAAAGGCTTGCAGGACATAGTGCAGAATGGGTTCGTAGAAGCGTTCAGCGGTGATCTGCTCGTTATGGACGAAGTAACTTATACCAATTCAATGTGAAGCGGCACCTCTGTAGGATGTGTTAGGCGACAGCCGTAACGCATCCCCCATACGGACTGCGATGCGTTACGCTAGCGCTAACGCATCCTACGATAATGTGCAGCTTCACAAGAAATTGGTATTAAGCGTTCCATGTGAGCGCGAGCTTTGCAGCCCCGGTGTCTCAGGTAGGTGATCCACTCTCCCAAGCAGGCGCTCTTCGATTGCAGAATGGCTGCTACGATTTCTGAAAAGCCTTGCAGGTGGCGTTGGTCTTTGGGCTGCACCCATTGACGCAGTTGTTGTTGCAGTTGACGATACAGAAGGGGTGTTTCCATCGAGGTTTGCTTTGAGTTGGGGAACTTAAGCGTCTCATGGAACGCCCCCGTTCAGCCACCCCTGTCTTAGATTGAGACTTCAGCCACAGCAACCCTTTCAGAACTTCTCTGCACCACTAAGGCTGGTTAAGCCAGAGGCGTTAGAAAAAGCGGTCGCACTGATTAATCACAGACCGAGAAAATCGCTTGATTATCGAACGCCTTGTGAGGTATTCTATGCGGACAGATCAGACACTATTGCACTTCAGATTTGAATTGGCGTTATTTCCTCCTACGGAACTGGCTCATCAAGCCACCGTAGGAGTTAATTTACTGCTGGAACGCTCAAAGCTTTTCGAGTCGCACTGGTAAAACCAGTGGCTTACCTTAGATGTTTAGTTAGGGTGAATGTCTGTGAAGCTCATCCTTCTCTATAGGTTCAAACACAACCATGATAAGCATCTCACAAATCTACAGGTTTTTGGATAGGCTCTAAGTACAGGAAACATAGGATTAATCATTAAAGGCTTTCCCCATGCTCCAATCTATAATTTGCCATTCATGAATTTCTGAAGTAACTACTCAGGTTGAAGAGAGGGGAGGATAGGGTTTCCTGCAAATAGTTGTTTGAGGGCATCCAGCACGTCAATGCCTTGCTT
>JBIKWV010000497.1:0-4514 GCA_044356135.1 Elainellaceae cyanobacterium | reverse complement strand
ATTCCCGGATGCTCAATGGCAACCGCTCAACAACGTGACCACAATTCCCACAGCGTTTAGAGCTGGGAAACCATGGGTCGATTTTCACCAGGTCTCGACCATACCACCTGGCTTTGTATTCCAACTGTCGAACCATCTCTCCCCACCCCGCATCACTGATGGCACAGGCAAGTTTCCGGTTCTTCACCATGTGCTTCACCACCAACGACTCAACGGCAATCGTTTGATTTTCACGAATTAACCGGGTCGTCAACTGGTGCAAATGGTCTTTTCTGGAATTGGAAATCTGCTGCTGGATTCGAGCGACCCGCAATCGGGCTTTGTCCCGGTTGCAAGACCCTTTCTGCTTACGGCTCAGTGCCTTCTGCGCTCTGCGGAGTCGCTGGTAGTGGTTGTTAAAGTGCCTGGGATTGGCTACCTTCTCGCCTGTACTCAGCGTCACCAGGCTGTTAATCTCAGCATCCACACCCGCCGACTGAGCCACGGGTGCAAGCTGCAAATTCCTGGGGTCATCAAACCGCAAACTAACATACCACTGTCCCGCAGGGTTCAACCTGACTGTGACGGTGGATGGTTCAGCACCTTCTGGCAACTGCCTCGACCATCGGATATTCAATGGGGCCAAACACTTTGCCAGAAATACGTTCCCGTCTTTCCACTTGAAGGCAGATTTGGTGAATTCTGCACTGCCGCCATTGCGCTTCTTCTTGAAGTGGGGATACTGCGCCCGTCCTGCAAAGAAGTTCTTGAAAGCCGTTTGCAGATGCCTCAACCCTTGCTGGAGTGGAACACAGCTCACCTCATTGAGAAACTGGAGGTCATCTTGTTTTTTCCATCCTGTCAACATGGCAGAGCTTTGACGATAGTCAATCTGCTCTTGCCGTTTATTCCAGGCTTCAGTCCTCGCTGCCAGTGTGCGGTTGTAGACCAACCTGACACAGCCCAGCGTCCGACGCAGGAGCGATTCCTGCTCAGCAGATGGGTAAAAGCGGTAACTGAAAGCCTTTTCCATATTTCACATTATACAAAGAAAACCATGAAAATAGTACGCCTGTATGGCAATTTCGGGGCATCGAACCCCTCAATTGCCGCTCCTATCCCTCCCCGGCCTCTAGAGGCGCGGGGTTTCTCGGAGAATCCCTGATGAATCAGATTCTGCGTCGCTTCATTGCCGTCGAAAAAGCGCTTCAGGTCTTTACTGTAGCTGGAGTAATCGTATTACTGGCTTACCTTGGATACTCTCTGAGTAAAAACGCTATCCGTTCTGCCAGCACTTCACCCATCCCGACCTTGCCCACCCGTGGACACTAGAGAGAAATCGGGTTATATCAGCTTGTCACCAGAGCCTTGAAGGGGTTCTAACCAGCAGACTATGGATGAGACACAAGTGGAACCCCCGGTGGGGCTGACAGGATTAACCGAAGCAGAGGCCGTTCGTCGCCGCAATCAGGGGCAGGGAAACAACGTTTCGCTGCAAACCAGCCGCTCTTACGCCCAGATTTTTCGGGAGAATCTATTCACCTTTATCAACGCAGTCTTTTTTGCCCTCAGCCTGGTGCTGCTCATCCTGGGGCGACCGGGGGATGCCGTTCTGGTGGCAGTGGTCATTTTTGGCGGCGTAATCATCAATATTTACCAGGAGATCTGGGCCAAACAGAAGCTGGATCAGATCGCCCTGCTGAATCGCCCCAGGGCAACCGTGGTGCGCGATCGCCACGAGCGAGAAATTGACCCCAGCGAGATTGTATTGGGCGACCTGCTGGTACTGCGGCCCGGCGACCAGATTGTGGTGGATGGAGCCGTCGTTGGGACGGGTCGGATCGAGGTAGACGAATCCCTGCTGACGGGAGAATCCGACCTGATTCCCAAAACCCACAATGACCCCATTTACTCCGGCAGTTTTTGCGTGAGTGGCACCGCCTGCTACGAAGCTGAGAAAGTGGGCACGGAAACCGTTGCCTATCAGTTAATGGTGGGAGCACGGGCCTTTCGCCAGGTTTATACACCGCTTCAGCAGGAAATCAACCTGATTATTCGAGTCTGCATTCTGATCGCCTGTTTCCTGTGGATCCTGATCGCCATTAGTTTTCTCAGCCGATCGCACCCCCTCGGAGAAGTGGTACAGCGGGCGGCAGTGGTGGCAGGATTGGTTCCCGCCGGACTACTGCTGGCGATCACGCTGTCCTACGGCATGGGGGCCGTGCGCATGGTAGGACAGGATGTGCTAATCCAGCAGGCAAATGCAGTCGAATCCCTCAGTAATGTGGATGTACTGTGTCTGGACAAGACGGGCACCCTGACCACGAATCAGATTGTGCTGGAGTCAGTGCTGCCGATTGAAATCTCTGAAGTGGAACTGCGATCGCTCCTGGGCGACTTTGCCGCCAGCACCACCGCCGGAAATCGCACTAGTGAGGCGATCGCCCATGCCTGCCCCGGCAAGCTGCGATCGACCATTCTAGAAGTTCCCTTTTCCTCCGCCCGCCGCTGGAGTGGCCTCTCGTTTGACGATGACCTGGGTCGCGGCAGCTACGTGCTGGGAGCGCCGGAGGCACTACTACAGGGGATTGAGCTGGAGGAATCACTCCAGGTGCGGATGCAGGGAGCCAGGAACCACGGCCTGCGAGTGGTGGTATTTGGTTGGAACCCGGCCCCCCTGGCCTTCAAGGAGTATTCAGGACAACCCGACCAGGTGAATTTGCCTGCCTCTCTATCTCTCCTGGGGGTTCTCTTCCTCAGCGATCAACTCCGCCCCGAAGCTTACGAAACCCTCCAGGGCTTTGCCAAAGCAGGTATTGAGGTCAAAATCATCTCTGGCGATAACCCCCAGACGGTGGCAGCCCTGGCGAAGCAGGCGGGTCTGGAGGTGAAGCAGGTGGTGTCTGGAACTGAGCTGGATCGGATGGATGCCGCCCAGATTGCAGAGGCCGCAAAATCGCGTAATATCTTTGGGCGCATCACTCCGGAGCAAAAGGCGGCCCTGGTGCGATCGCTCCGCAGTTCAGGACGCTATGTGGCGATGATCGGCGATGGCGTGAACGATGTGCTGTCGCTGAAGCAGGCCAATCTGGCGATCGCCATGGAGAGCGGTAGTAAGGCCACCCGTGGTGTTGCTGACATTGTGCTGATGAAGGACTCCTTCGGCGCACTCCCCCAGACCTTTCTGGAGGGTCAGCGCATCCGCAGCGGCATTCTGGATGTAATGAAGCTGTTTATGGTGCGGCTGTTTGTGGTGACGCTGCTGATTTTTTCAACGGCGATCGTCACCGACAGTTTCCCGTTTGAAAACAAGCAGAGCGCGATCGTCACCCTGATTGGCGTGGGTCTCCCCACCATCTTCATTCCCATCTGGGCCAAACCCTCGGTGTTACCCCGCCGCAGTATGGTGCGATCGATGCTGCACTTCACCGTCCCCGCCACCCTCACCCTGACGCTGGTGTCGCTGCTGGTTTACCTGCTATTTCTGGTGAGTGCCGTCCTGGATCTTCCCCCTGCACGGGAGTTGTCCCAGGTAGACTACGCCATCCCCCGCAGTGCCCTGGTTACGATTCTGGTACTGGGTGAACTCTGCCTGATTCCTTTCCTGAAGCCACCCACCACCGCCTGGGTGGGTGGAGAACCCCTGAGCGGTGACTGCCGCTATTCCATCATGGCCCTACTGCTGCTGGGGGTCTATGTGGCGATCGTGGCGATCCCCCCGGTGCGAGATTTCTTCGAGCTGTCCCGCCTGGGGCTGCATAGCTATCTTTATCTGGGGCTGGTTGCCCTGGAGTGGTGCTTGATTCTACGGTTTGTCTGGCGCACCCGTTTCCTCGATCGTTTTTTGGGGGTCGATTTGGGATAAGCAGTTGTACAGTGCTGAGCGCTGCACAACTGCTGATCAATGAGTTAAACCGCCAGATCCGCCAGGATATCAGCGGCGTGGGTATCGGTCTTAACAGTGTCGTAAACCTTGACGATCGTGCCGGAACCGTCGATGACATAGGTTACTCGACGAGAGTAGCCACCCCCATCAACGTCATACGCTTTGGTCAGCGCTCCATCAACATCCGCCAGCAGCGGAAAGTTGAGGTTGAATTTTTGGGTGAATGCCTGGTGGGAGGTTTCATCGTCCATGCTGACGCCAAACACAACGATATCTTTGCCCTGGTAGTCAGCCTGGTAGTCACGGAAGCTGCACGCCTCTTTGGTGCAGCCCGGGGTGTCATCTTTCGGGTAGAAATATAGAACAACGGTTTTTCCGGCGTAGTCTGCCAGAGAAACCGTATTACCGTTGGTGTCTTTGACGGTGAAGTTGGGGGCAGTCGTTCCGACGGAGAGAGACATAGGAAAAATCTCGTTAGGTTCGATACAGATTGTAGGACACCCAAAACCCAGAAAGCTGTTTTGCTCACTGCGCGAGCAAAACAGCTTTCTGAAGACCCGGTGTTACAAACACTAAGTAACTGGACTTTTGACTATTTTCCCTGCAATGCCGCGAAACGCTCTCTGAGAAGGCGTTTCGCGGCATATTT
>JBIKWV010000495.1:0-4515 GCA_044356135.1 Elainellaceae cyanobacterium | reverse complement strand
ACCCCCAAAGCGGTTCTACCCCTTTAGGATGATTTGATGGGAAGGAGTGCAGTAAACCTCCAGCTAGAAGCTTCCTCTGAAACCGGGTGAAATCGTTTCAGCACTGGAGTGGAACCGTTTTACAGGTTTTTAGTCCTAAAAGAATTGGCCCCCCTCGACTGCAACTGCTCCTACGGTAGAATGCTGCGGGATGAGCCGTTCAAGCGTTCTGGAAAGGTTTGAGTATGCCGTTTAGAAGCTGGTTGAAGGAAAAGACGAAATTTCAGAGACAGAGAGCGTACCTTGGATTCGGACTGGCAGTGCTGGTGTTTGTGCTGCTGGTGAACGGTGTATCTGCTTCGACGTTACCAACACAAATCAGTGTCCCATCTGCGCCTTCACCTCTGTCCAATCGTCACACAATCGCGCAACAGTCCCCTGGCTCCGGACGCGATCCTTCCTGGCAGGAGGGGAAAGTCTCCCTGCTGACCATCAACCGGGGTGGACATACCCTCCCGATTCGGTCTGTGGCCTTCAGTCCCGATGGGCAGTTTCTGGCCAGCGCCAGTGCCGACGCCACCATCAAGATCTGGAATATGCGAACGGGCACCCGTCAGGCCAATCTGACCCTTCCCCAGGAGGTGGACAGTGTTGCCTTCAGTCCCGATGGCCAATATCTCGCCAGCGGCAGCTATGACGGATCCCTGCGGTTATGGGACTGGCGGCAGGGGCAACTCATCCGGACTTTTCCTAAACACAGCAATATCGCCACATCGATCGCCATTACCCCCGACAATCGCATCCTGGTATCCGGCAGTCTGGATGGCCGCATTCGCCTATGGGACATTGCCACTGGACGCCGACTGCGTGACATCACGGGAGGCCAGGGCATTCAGGCGGTCACCATAACCCCCGACGGCAGCACCATTATTGGTACAGGGATTGGCGGCAAGGTGGGTCTGTGGAGGACCGAGACGGGCGAATTGATCCGGCTGCTCCCCACCGATCAATCCCGATACCCATCTGGTATTGAGGCGATCGCCATCAGTCCCGACGGCCAGACCCTGGCCTTCAGTCCCAATGCCTTCAGCCCCGCCGGACGATTACCAGTGGGCAGTATGCGCGATCGCAACACCATCGGTTTTTGGAACATGCAGGGCCGCGCCCTTGGCCCCTCCCTGATGGGTCACCGTGACTATGTGACCGCCCTCGCCTTCAGCGCCAGTGGTCAAACCCTGGTCAGCGGCAGTCTTGACCAGACTATCAAAATCTGGAATGTCGAGTCCCGCCGCCTGATCCGCGAATTCCGTGAAGACACCAGAGGGATTCTGGCGATCGCCTTCCGTCCCGATGGTCGCGCCTTCGCAACAGGTAGTCGAAATGGAACCTTACGGATTTTTGTAGCGCAGGACTAGGGGGCATTTGCCTTGAATATCGGGATTTGCCCCTGCCGCTCGGCCTCGTTCCAGCGTTCGCGCCCCCTACTTACCTCTGCTCCACTGTCCACGCGGGTGCTGCGGGTGCTGGCGATGTTTCCTGAGCCGAGCGTCGAACGGGAGCCGGGGCAGGAGTTGATTGAGCCGCGATGTGTCGAATGATGGGCTGAGAACTGGGGCGGGAACGAACGACGCGTTGGGCTGAGACGGCACGGGTGGCAGCGATCGCCCGTTCAGCCTGGAGTAGAATGGGTTGAACCTGGATCTGCCAGTAGGGATTGGTTTCAGGGACGACCGTTTGCAGCAGTCGGACCTGCTGGGCAGTGGCGATCGCATCCTGCCACCGTTTGTTGTCCAGATTCTGTCTGGCCCTGGTCAGCAACGCCTGATTTTGTTGTACTTCCTGTTGCCACTGCTGCACAGTGTGCTGGATCTGGGGAGCAATTGGGGAGGTTTTGGGGATGGCGGTGGCGATGGCGATCGCCCGGTCGAATTGGCCCAATCGATACTGAGCACTGGCCTGTTCAAGGGCCGTTTTCGACCACTGAGACGCCAGTTTTCTGGCGCGATCGAAGTTAACGTGGGTGGGGGCAAGATGAGTCGTCAGGGCAATGGCCTCCGGGAGTTGCCCCGCAGCCGCCAGGGTCTCAGCATGTCTCAGAAGACAGTCACCCGATAAGGCGTCGGCCTGCTGTTGTAGATCGGTAAAATCGGCTGAGAATGCCTGCGCCTGTTGAAAGCATTGGGAGAATTGTCCAGAAGTCTTGAGGCTGATGGCCTGCTTGAGATCCTTCAGGGCATGATGATAGGCTTGCTGGCGCTGTAATAGCGGGGAGAAGGCGATCACGCCCAGTAATCCTACCGCGCCCCATCGCCAGAACCCCTGGAAGCGGTCAGAACGCATGGCAGCGACCCGATCGGTATTGCATTGTGGAACTGATGCCGGAATCAGGCGGGAGGGGGCGGATGGGACTGTCAGGGCGGCGGCAGTAGCAACCATCGTAACCTGGGCAACTTCGCTGTTCCTTGAGTTACGGGAAATGGCTTTTACAGCCACAGGAACAGGTGTCTCTTTTGGCGTTGGGAGTCTCTCTGAATCCTGAATCGCTTCAATCATTGTGGCAGTCGAAGCTGTGACGCCAGCCAGGGTGAGATACTCTGGGCTGACAATTGAGGGCACCAGCAGGGTGGGCAGATCTACAGCAGGGCTAGACTCCTTCGGGGGGGATTCAGGGGATAGAAAGGACGTGGTAACTGAGTTCAGGGTGCTGGTTGACGCGGCAGAGGTGAGGTGGACATCGCTAGCGGAGGCTGGGGCAAAGGCTGGGGCAGGCTCCGGGTTACCAATCAGCAGATTTAATTCCTCCAGGGCTTCTGTTGCAGACTGGTAGCGATCTTTGAAGTGATACCGCACCATTTTGGACAAGATGGCGATCAATTCATCGCTGCACCAGGCCCAGGGCTGCCAGATCAGTTCCCCCGTGTCGGGTTCGTCCTGTAACTGCTTGGGATTCAGGCCCGTGAGGGCTTGTATAGCGATAATCCCAAGCGCATAGAGATCGCTATTGGGGCGCGGTCTACCGTGACTCTGCTCAGTGGGCATATAGCCCGGAGTGCCGACCGAGATGGTAGCAAAAGTGTGATCCTGCACAGGCAAAATGCTGCGTGCCTGTTTGACCGTGCCAAAATCCACCAGCACCAGTTTCTGGTCAGACTGGCGTCGAATCAGATTATCGGGTTTGATATCCCGATGGATGACACCGTGGGCATGGACAAACTCCAGGACGGTCAGCACTTCCCGTAACATACGGCAGACCCGCTCCTCGGACCAATGGCCCCCGGTGGATAATTCCTCCGATAGCGTTTTGCCGTCGATCAGCTCCTGCACCAGATAAAATTCTTCCTCCTCCTCAAAGTAGGCCAGAAGCTGGGGAATTTGCTTGTGGTGCCCCAACACCTCCAGGGTTTCCGCCTCACGAGTAAAGAGGCGTCGAGCGTTTTCCAATAGCATTGGGTCGGTGCTGGCGGGCTTCAGATGTTTCAGGACACAGCGAGGATTGCCGGGACGGCGAGTGTCCTCCGCAATATAGGTCTGCCCAAAACCACCCCGCGCCAGGGCAGAAACGATTTGGTAGCGTCGATCGAGGAGTTTGCCAACCAGGGATTGCATAGTTGCACAGCCGATGTGAGGAAGCCAGGAACACGTGGAGCGATCGCCCTTCATCCTAAAGAGTTTCGCCCAAAATTAAAACCCTCTTCTCCAGAAAATAGATCAGTGCGACTTTTTCAGACGCATCCCCGTATACTTGCTTATGGCTGCTGCTGATTGTCCGCCTCTGCTGCCCCATGCCGCCCATCGATCTGATTATTATCGCGGTTTATCTGATCGCCCTTGCCTACGTCTTCTACCGGGCAACCTATATTGGCCTGGAGGATAGCGTCTCGGTGAAGCTGGATCAGGGAGCGTTGACAGCCCAACTTGAAGAGCAGGATCTCCAGGGTAAGGTGGACGTTCGGGTCACCCTGAAACCCAGGTACAAGTTTGAGCCAATCACCGAACTGGCAGTCAATATTGCCAACACCTCCAGCAGCCCCATTTATGTCGATTGGGATCGCAGCTCCCTGACAAACTTCACCAAACGCGCCCGCCGTGTCATCCGTCTCACTCCCAGCATGAATTTTGATCTGTCGCAGTCGCAGATTTTTAGTGTCGTTTCCCCCGGCGATGTTCTGAGTGAGAGAGTGGTTGCCGAAGACATGCTGAAGCGGAGTGGGGATGGCACGTTAGCGATCGCCTCCCCAATTGTCGATCTGGCCGCCGCCACCAAACTCCCCGAAAACGGCAAACTGGACTTCACCTTGAGGCTCGTCTTTCGATTGGTGGAGCGGGGCAACGAGATTGACGACGACGTGCTGACGCGCACCCTGGCGCTGAGATTTGTCGTGACGCGGAATTTCTGGGAGCGATCGCTCCCCTGGAACCGCAAACGCTAAACATATAGCGTTTCTCAGTTGGATGAAGTACGGGGTGCAGGGGCAATGCCCCTGCTTGGGGGCGAAGCCCCCAAACCCCCCGTACCTCACCTGAGTAAGAACCGCT
>JBIKWV010000496.1:0-4515 GCA_044356135.1 Elainellaceae cyanobacterium | reverse complement strand
TAAATCGTGAGGTTTAGGAATCCCCATCCCTCTACGGGGTGGGGAGGATGTCAAGCGGCAATATCCTCTTTATAAAGTCGTATTCAGTGCTGATAGAAATCATAATTGTGTTCCTTTAAAAAAGGATCGCATCTTAAAATTATTTCTGAATTACAGCGCTTTGCGCTGAACTAAAACCAAACTTTGTGTTGGGAAACGCGCTCCGCACGGTTCCCAACACAAAGTTTGTACCAGGTGCACTTGCAAAGCGCCGTAAGTTATTGCGTTTCTCGCTCTAGTGAAGTACAGAATGTTGTGAGAGAGCCGCGCGCCGCGCGGCTCTCTCACAACATTCTGTACCTTATCCAAGCGCAAAGCGCTACAAGTAGGCGTTGAAGAAGACTGACGGCTGATCTTTTCAAACATCCTCATTAAAAGCTGCATGGCACCTAACCGCATCGGTTTTCTGAGACCCTTTATGGGTGGACATTTGGCGCTTTGCGTTTTGCAACAAATTCGTCAATAATTAACACAAGATTGAGTTTCATGCTTTTGTGTGGAGCCGGAATGTTTTGTCCCCAAAAATCTGATATGTCCTCTCTCTTCGCTTCTATTGTTAACCTTTATCAAGTAATCTGTTGAGGCGGAAAAATCTATGTTGTCACCGTCACGCAGTGAGGCTGAAACTGCCGCACTGGTCACCCAGAATCGCAAAGCAGACCACCTGCGCGTTTGCCTCGAAGAGAATGTTCAGTCAGCTCAAACAACGGGTCTGGAGCGCTACCGTTTTACCCACTGCTGTTTACCTGAACTCGATCGCGCCGATATCACCCTGAAAACCACTTTTCTGGGAAAGTCTCTGGGTGCCCCACTGCTGATTTCCTCCATGACGGGTGGCACTGATCAGGCGCAGCTCATTAACTATCGGTTGGCGGAACTGGCCCAACGCTACAAATTGGCAATGGGGGTCGGCTCTCAACGCGTGGCGATCGAAAATCCTGATGTGCTGTCCAGCTTTACAGTGCGATCGCTCGCCCCCGACATTCTCCTGTTCGCCAACCTGGGAGCCGTTCAACTGAACTATAGTTACGGCATTGATCAGTGCCGCAAAGCCGTAGATTGGCTGGAGGCCGACGCGCTGATCCTGCACCTGAATCCCCTGCAAGAAGCTGTCCAGACCAGGGGCGACACAAACTTTGCCGGACTGTTGAACAAGATTGAGCAGATCTGCCAGCAGCTCCCGGTGCCCGTGATCGCCAAAGAAGTCGGGAACGGCATTTCTGCGAAGATGTCACAAAAGTTGCTGGATGCTGGCGTCAGGGCGATCGACGTAGCGGGGGCAGGCGGCACCTCCTGGGCCAGAGTCGAAAGCGAACGCGCCACCGATCCGCTGCAACGTCGTCTGGGAAAAACCTTTGCCAACTGGGGCATCCCCACTGCGGAGTGCATTCAGACCGTGCGGGCGATCGCCCCTCAGATTCCCCTGATTGCCTCCGGTGGTCTGCGCGATGGCCTGGATGCCGCCAAGACTGTTTCCCTTGGAGCAGATTTGGCCGGATTGGCGTTGCCTTTTCTGTACGCGGCTGCTGAATCGGAGGAGGCGCTGGAGGAACTGGCGATCGCGCTGTTTGCGGAACTCACCACCGTTCTTTTCTGTACAGGATGCCGGACATTAGGAGAACTGCGTCAACCGGGAATTTTGACGCAACTGGCATGACAGAGGCTACCAAAAGACCGTGCAGATGCAGAGGGCTATTCAACGGGCAGGGGGAACTCGACGGGCGACTGATGTGATTCAACGGGCGATCGGACGGGTTGATCCAGAGATGGCGGCAGGCCACGTCCTGTCACGCTACCGATAGTCAGGTGAGCCGGAGGGAATGTTGCTGCCGACGCTAGATCTGGTATGATGTGGTGACGCCACTCATAGAGCCTCCCATGCTGAAGAACGATCGCTGGATTAAAGAAATGGCGAGTCAGGGGATGATTAGCCCGTTTGCTCCGCAACTGGTTCGACAGGTCGAAGGGATTCCGGTCATCTCCTATGGGTTGGGCAGTTTTGGCTACGATCTGCGGCTGTCTCCAGTGGAGTTCCGCATTTTCCGGCATATTCCAGGCACAGTGGTCGATCCCAAAAACTTTAACCCCGCGAATCTGGAGTCCACCCCACTGCACGAAGATGAGACGGGACAGTTTTTCATTCTCCCTGCCCACTCCTACGGTCTGGGGGTAGCGCTGGAGCGACTCGAAATTCCCGATTACATCACCGTTATCTGCATGGGCAAGAGCACCTATGCCCGCTGTGGCATCATCGCCAACATTACTCCCGGTGAAGCATCCTGGCGTGGCCACCTGACGCTGGAATTTTCCAACTCCTCCAGCGCTGACTGTCGAGTCTACGCCAATGAGGGAATTGTGCAACTGTTATTCCTCGAAGGACAGCCCTGCGAGATCAGCTATGAGTCTCGCAAGGGCAAATATCAGGATCAGGCGGAACGGGTGACACTTGCACGAGCCTAAAACCATAAAAGAAGGGCGGCTAAGCCGCCCTTCTTTTATGCCTGATCGCCCCCCTCAGTTGCCAACTGCATTTGCTGTTTCTTTTTAGCGCGAGAAACCGGATCCATGCGCCACTCCAGCCAATCAATGCCCCTGGAGGACAGCAGCGTCAGTACCAGGTAGACCAGACCCACGGCAAAATAAATTTCAAAGGCGCGGAAATTAGTTGCGACGATAAATCGGCCCTGCTGGGTCAGTTCTGCAAAGCCGATAACCGAGGCGAGACTGGTGTCTTTGATTAAGCTAATAAACTCGTTACCAATCGGCGGGATCATGCGACGAAACGCCTGCGGAAAGATCACGTAGCGCATCGTTTGGGTTGGCCCCAGCCCCAGAGATTCCGCCGCCTCCCGCTGCCCAATTTCAATGGATTGGATGCCGCCGCGCACTGTTTCTGCCAGGTAGGCGGCACTATTCAGACTGAGGGCGAGGACAGCGGCGGTGAACTGGTCGAAGGTGAACTGAAGCCCCATACTGCGCACCAGACCCGGTATGCCGAAGTACACCATAAACAGTTGCACCAGGAGCGGCGTTCCCCGAAAGAATTCGATGTAAGCTTTGGCAGCCCCCCGGAGAAATGGAGAGGGCGAGAGCCGCAGAATGCCTAACAGCGAACCACCGATCAGACCAAAGAAGATCGAGACCGCCGTGAGCTGAACCGTTACAACAGCACCCTGTAGCAGGAATGGCAGGGCGTCGAGGATGACCTGGATAGAGCTAGCCACAGTAGAAATTTGAAGAGGGGACAGGGAACTGCTTTGTGTAGGGTGCGATCGCACCCTACACAAAGCACTGGTTAGAAACTAGATGCCAGGGGCCGTTTCTGGTAGCTGAGGCGGTTCGCCGCCAAACCATTTCTTGTAGATTTCGGCATATTTGCCGTTCTGAATGATGGTGGTCAGACCCTGGTTAATCTTCTCAACGTTGGGAGAGTTTTTGGGCAGTGCGATGCCGTAGTACTCTTCGGTCAGCAGTTGGCCCACAACCTTGATACCAGACACCCCACCGCTCTTAAGTGCATAAAGGGTATTGGGAGCGTCATTAATCACGGCATCTACGTTACCATTCGCCAGCTCTTGCAGAGCCAGAATACTGGTGTCGAAGGTGCGAATTTTAGCACCCTGAATTTCAGCGGCTTTCTTTGCGCCCGTGGTGCCGATTTGAACCGCAATATTCTTGCCCTTAAGACTATCCAGGGAGGTGATGTCGGTGTTGTTTTCCCGAACGGCGATCGCCAAACCTGCCTTGAAGTAGGGCCGCGAAAAAGACACCGTTCCCGCCCGCTCTGGCGTGATGGTCATGCCGCTGATGGCGGCATCTACCGTCCCGGACTGGAGTGCGGGAATAATCCCGTCAAAGTTGAGGTTTTGAATGTCGGGGGTAAATCCAGCCGCCTCACCAATGGCATTCATCAGATCGATGTCGAATCCAACAATTTTGTCGCCTTCCTTGAACTCAAAGGGGGCAAAGCTGACATCGCTCACAACCTTGAGGGTGGTACCCGTAGCTGGACTTCCCCCCGCAGCGGGGCTGGCTCCCGTCGTGGTTGGAGTGGAGGAGTTGCAGGCTGCAAATGCGACAACACAAAATAAACTGACGAAACTCAGGATAATTCGCCGGAGAAAGCGCGATCGGGTCAGTGTGGTCATGAAAGTGCATCCCTTAGAAGGAAATATTAAAGAGATTGGGTTGGGGATTGGATGCTGCACCCGATGGGTGCTAACAGTATCAGTAAAACGAAGGCCAGGTTGAGGGCTTGCAATTTGCCCCCAACCGCACAGGTGAATGGAATTGTTTCCATTACAAACCCAAAACCTCCTTTTTTGCGAAACGATTAAGCAAGGTTTAAGAAATCTCCTGATTTCAGTCGGTGGGGGTCAAAGAAACGAAACCTCTCAAAGCTGTTCCGCCTACCTCTCAGGTAAACTAGATTTTAGAGCCTATCCCAGAATCCAAATACTGGAGGGGGCGCTGGTG
>JBIKWV010000014.1:0-15284 GCA_044356135.1 Elainellaceae cyanobacterium | reverse complement strand
CGCTCAGCGGGCGGAACAGCTTTTGGGGTTTCGGATAGGCACTAAGGCAGAGGTCAAATCTCCGCGACTCGACTCAGAACCGTCAGAGGCCCCACTTCGATCAACCGCTGCATTTGCTGTTCATTTCGCACCAGCAGTGCGCCTGCAAAGCCAAGGGAGTTGATTGAGATCGATTCAAACTCCTCTTGCGATCGCCTCACCAGCAACATCCACTCTCGCGTTACCAGCAGGTTATACGCTCCCGTTTGTCGTACTCCCGCAGAACCATCCTCCAAGCCAAGGGTACGCAATAAGGCACTATAGATGTCGAGGGTTTCAGTGGCGGAAGCAGATTGTAGACGAACGAAGGCATGGGCAAAGGGGAGGTTTGGAATCTGAATCACCGCACCCGGTGGACTGGTTGTCGGCAACAGAGAGTCAATCGGCAAACGCGCTTTGTCACTGAAGGGTAGGGGCACCAGTTGCAGGTGCTTGTGGGGTTGGCTGGCCCCCGCCAGCTTACCGCCGTTATAAAATGCCAGCCCATCGATTTCCCGCAGGCCAATCCAGAGTGCCTCAAAATCTGCCAGGGTCAACAGCATCTCTTGTTCTTCAAAGGCGCGGGTGATGATCAGCAGATGGTGATCGACCACGTTGAATTTG
Source organism: Elainellaceae cyanobacterium (assembly GCA_044356135.1). Taxonomy (GTDB): domain Bacteria; phylum Cyanobacteriota; class Cyanobacteriia; order Elainellales; family Elainellaceae; genus CAZVXA01. The sequence continues at coordinate 14,642 of JBIKWV010000014.1, read as the reverse complement.
TTAAGAACACAGACGTGGGTTTCCGAAAAGTCGATCACGTAGAGATCTTCGTCGTATGGCAGGAAAGGATTGAACGACTGACCATCGGCTTGCCGCGATGTTCGATCCGCGTCCTTGCGCTCCAAATTTTTGAGAATTCTCACCAGAAAGCGAATGCCGTCCTGTTCCACAAAGTTCGACTCTGTGGGGAGTGACAGCAGTGCGCCTACTTCTAAGGCATGAGTAGTTCGCTCCAAAACCAGATCCCACAGGGCACCCGGCTGCAAGAGAGATTTGCGCGGATTTACGTTGGATGCGGCGTCGATTGGAGCGCTAGTTGCGTTTGACCCGTCAAACATACTCAGAACCTATTGCAGGAAGTGGCCACAATGGGAGCAGAAGCGATCGCCCTCTACCACCGCTGTTCCACACTGACTACAGAATCGTCTACCTGATGCAGAAGACGCAGAAGACGCAGCGGACGCAGCAGATGCCGCCGTTCCCATGCGCATTTCCATATCGCCCATCCGCATTTCCATCGGGTTCAGGCTCATCTGCATGTCGCCCATATTCATCGGCTGCATCGGCTGCATCGGCTGCATCGGTGGCATGGATTGTATGGGTTGCATGGTGCCCGTTGGAGCCGCTGTCATTGGCTGGCTCTGACCAGGTGGTTCAATCCCTGTTGAGGAGCGCATTGCCATGCTGCTCCCCTGCACCTGCACCAGTTGTTCTCCATCTGTTGTGTATAGAACAACGATTGCTCCTGCCCCGATCGGTCGTATTTCTGGAGGGGCAGTCCAGGTGCCCGTCAAAAAGCTGCTGCTGGACTGCTGCTGCTGTTGAGCGCTATGGCTGGCAACGGTGACTACCGTCTGATTGCCCTGCTGATCGACGTAAATCCGTTGCCCCGTGGCGAGTTCTGCGACGTAAGCCATATTGCATCTCAATGCGTTATCTAGTCTTCATCATCGAGGCTGAGATCATCGTCATCCTCTGAGTCGAAGTCAAACGGCTCTGCTGCTCCCATGTATTCCGACAATTCCTCTGAATCGGCCTCATCCCGGAAGCTGTAGCCCGCAACTTCACCGGAGATAAAGCGTCCACTGTTCTCTAACCACTCCAGCAGAGATTCATCCTTTCGAGGAGGAATCACCTGTGCTCGCTGGCCCCGGGGTTCCTCACGCATGGAATTGTTCTTAATCATAGCCATAGAAATCGAATCTCCGATGTAGGTAATGACTATTCTAGCGATCGCCCTACCCCATCGGTCGTCCTTCTCCCGAAGGGTATGATTGGGGCGTTATCCATCAACAACTACGCATAAACAAACCACAGATATGGCGCTCCGTCGATACGGTGTTCTCAAAGGACAGGTGCTTCAACGGCGGCTGGCCTTCAACCACCACAACCATTACCAGATTCATGTGGTGGCGAACGAAACTGAGTATCGGGTCGCCGTCAATGTTCGCTCCGATGTCCCACCTTCCGTGCTGGAGTACTGCCTTGATGCCAGCTTTCAGCATCCAATTACCCGGAGCCTGAATCGTCTACCCCCCGGCTTCAAACATTTGCAACCCCGTCCTAACAGTCTTGCCCTCGATTACTGCCGCAGTCATTGGTTTAGCTCCTTCAATATGCAGTTGCTGCCCCACAGTTGGCCCGGTCCCGACAATGATTTAAACGAGAAGATCGACCACTATGTGCAATTGGCAAAGGGCGATCGCCATGCCTGGATCTACGTCTACGGTGAACCCTGGGGCCCCAACCCTCGCCGTTCCGACGAAGTGTTTGGCTTCCCTACGCTCAATGGTATTCACAACGTCCATATGAATCAGGGAAATCTGCCGCAGTTCCAGGACGACGATGGGGTTTACCAGGATGGCGCGCTGCTGTTTCAGTTCGCGTCAGAACAACGGTGGGTTGCAGTATTCTTCAAGTTTCAGTCCCAGTGCTGGCACACTGATGATGTGACGGGGCATTGTAATTCGCACAGCCCTTGAATCCTCTGCACGACAACGTGGGCACCCTGAGGGCAGATCCTCCACTGACGACCCATTCCCGGCTGCAACGTTGCCATGCTGCAAATCACCCGGCAATCCCCAGAGCAACTGATAGTCCGCCAAAATCGTCTGTCCGTCGGTCGTTTGTCTCGAGAGTTGTTCATTACCGGGCTTGGCCTGGTGTTTCTCACTGTCAGCGGTCCTGCAAAACTGGAGTGTCAGCGGGTCGAAGCAGCACAGGTGAGATGTCAGTTGAGTTACCCTGGATGGCTGGGGATGGGCGTCTGGAACAGGCAGTCAATTGATGACTTACAGAGGGTTGAACTGTTGCAGGTGGAGGACGACGGTGTCTTCTACGACATTCTGCTGCAAACCAGTGAAGGTGAGATGTCACTCAGACCGTACAAAACTTCGGGACTGGACAACACCCTGGAGAGCATCGATCGCATCCAGGCGTTTCTCAGTGATCCCAACGCAAGTCACCTGACTGTCACCCAATGGGATTGGCTGCAATGGTTTGGTTTGATCCCCGGTCTGGTTTTCTTCCTGGCAGGGCTGCAATCGCTTTATTCCAGCCTCCTCAGCACGCGCAGCAAAACCATCGAGTCTTACGCCATTGATGAGAGCCGGCGCACTTTAACCTACCAGTACGGCGGCCTTTTGAGACGACGGCAGAGCGTTTACCCGATGTTTGATATTCAGCGGGTGTTTGTTGATATTCATCCTCAGACGGGTGGGTGGTTGTTTCTGGAACTACAGACGGGTGAATTATTCTGCCTCAACGATCCCAATCACTCCGCTAATCCGTACCACTTACAGTGGACGGATGGAGCTACGCTGCGGACGATCGCCCAGCAGATCAGTGATCGCGTCCGTCGTCCCTGGCAAATAACGCTGGGTTTTGGCCCCACCTGGTTGCAGAAGCAAGCCACGCAGAAATCCTCAGCAAGGTTAGCGCTGCGACTGCTGGATTCGATTTCCCAACCCTCCAGTCTCTGGACATTTGACCGCACCGGGGGGCGCGTCATCCACCAGCAGACGCATTCACTCAAAACCTATGCATTGCAGGGGATTGTTGATGTTCAGACTACTCCTGTCGGGGATCCTGTCGAACGCAAGGACAGTGAAGGTACTACCTGCTATGACGTTGACTACGAAGTCACGCTAAAAATGACCAATGGCAACCGCGTTACTGTTCAGAAGTTCTACAGCCTGGAATACAAGTACCGATGGAGGCCGGAGAAGGGGGAGAAGTCGAAGGCACAACAGCAGGCAGAAGCAATCGCTCAACCACTGCGGGACTATCTCAAGGGCAAATCCCCTTAATCTTCCTCCGACCAATCCTCCACGTCGTGACACAGGTCACGTAACGCCTGCTTTTCAGTCCGCCGAGAAGGACGGCGATACTTGTGGGTTTGCAGCTTCGGTTCCGTCTCGATCTGCCCGTCAGCACGAATCTTCTGTTTCGTGGTCGATTCCTCGGTGCCCATGCGATCGAGTGCCGTCTGACGAGCGATCGCCTCCTCCAGAAACATACAGTAGTGGTCGTACCGTTCCCAATCACTGCGCACAGCACAGTCCGGCTCGTCCAGGTGCAGACAGTTATTGAATTGACAGGCGTGTTCTTCTAATCGCTGTTCGATCTCTGGAAAACAGTAGGCCAGATCAATGGGAGAACAGTCCAGGTCAGGCTGGTTAAATCCGGGACTATCTGCCAGCAGTCCGCCAGTCGGCAGTTCAAATAGTTCAACGTGGCGGGTGGTGTGTCTGCCCCGCGCCAGCTTACCTGAAACGGCACCGACCCGCAGGTCAATCTGGGGAATCAATGAATTGATCAAACTGGACTTACCCACGCCGGAGGGGCCGGAAACCACGGTGATCTGTCCCTCCAGGAGATCGCGCACCCGTCCCAGTCCCTCCCCTTGCTGGACGCTAATCATGACGGGATCATAGCCCCAACCGTGCAGGCGATCGCTCCATTCCTGGCGCTCTTCCTCCGAAATCAGATCGCGCTTGTTCAAACACAGCACCACCTCCAGCCCGGTAGATTCTGCTTTGACAAGAAATCGACTGAGTTGAAATGGCTCCAGAGGCGGTTCTGCCAGGGCAAACACCAGCAAGATTTGGTCTGCATTCGCGATTGGGGGACGATCCAGTTGACTGTGGCGAGGAAATACATGGGCAATCGCTCCCCTGCCTCCTGCCCAGTCGGGTTCTTCAATCTGAACACGATCGCCCACCATCACCTGCTGGCCAATCTTTTTCAGGCGAGAACGGCGAGTGCAGAGTAAGGTGGCATGGCTGTGGCCATCCGGCAGAGAAGCCTGATGGTCAAGCTGGACAAGATAGAAATTAGCCTGTACTGCCACTACAGTTCCTGACAGGGCACTGGCCTGCGCCCCAAACTCCGTTGGCTGATCGGTGAGATTAGCTGCCATGATCCTGGCTCGGTCGCCGCACTCTCACAGCGAAAAAACCTTCCCGATTGTCGATCTGCTCAATGCCATAGCCCTCCATCCGCAGGCTGTCGGGCACCTGTTCCATCGGTTCACCAGGATCCAGCCACACTTCCAGAAGCGAGCCGGGAGGCATTTTCTCCAGACGCAGCTTGGTACGGACAAAGTTCATAGGGCAGGGGGTTCCCCGCAGGTCGAGCTGAGCGTCGGGGAGGTTGACAGGAGCGACATTCATGACTGGAAGAGTCCCCCAAAAAAGCCTGCGCCGCTGCCTTTGCCGACGCGATCGCCACGGATTTTCGCCAGTTTCTCCAGTAATTCTTTTTCCTCGACAGAGAGCCGTGTTGGAATTTCTACAACAATTTTCAGCAGGTGGTCACCCCGACTGGTGGGGTTACCCAGACGAGGCACCCCCCGATCTTCCAGGGTAATCACCGTTCCCGGTTGAATCCCGGCGGGAATATTGGTTTCCAGGGGGCCATCCACCGTATTGACTTCCAGTCGGGCACCCAGAATCGCCTGCAGGTAACTGATCTTGAGTTGCGAAAGAATGTTGATCCCGTCCCGCTGAAACTCAGAATCTTCACTGACAAATAAATAGACGTAGAGATCGCCCGGAGGCCCGCCTCGCTGTCCAGAGTCGCCCTCGTGCTGGACGCGCAGTCGGGTGCCGTTGTCTACGCCTGCGGGAATGGTAATCTTCAGCTTCTTGGCTTCCTGCTTCTGGCCGCTACCACCACACACGTCACACTTATCTTCGATCATCTGCCCGGTACCATTGCAGGTGGGGCAGGTCGAAACCTGGGTGAAGCTGCCAAAGGGAGTGCGGGTTGCACGTCGCACCTGACCTGCACCACTACAGGTGGTGCAGGTTTTGGGACGAGTCCCAGGTTTTGCGCCCGAACCGTTACAGGTGGTACAGGTTTCCAGGTGGCTGATGCGGATCTCTTTCTCGCCGCCAAAGACCGCCTCACGGAAATCCAGTTTCAGATCTAACCGTAAATCATCGCCGCGAACAGGACCACTGCGGCGGCGGGCTTGCTGTGCCCCCGTACCACCAGAAAAGCCGCTAAAAAAGCTTTCAAAGATGTCGGCAAACCCACCCAGGTCGCCAAAATCCTGGTATCCGGCACTCGCTGCGCCACCAACCCCAGCCTCACCAAAGCGGTCATATCGAGCACGGGTTTCCGGCTCCGACAACACCTCATAGGCCCGATTGATCTCCTTAAACCGCTCCTCTGCACCCTCTTCTTTGTTGACATCTGGATGGTATTTACGGGCGAGGCGACGGTAGGCGCGTTTAATCTCTTCTTTGTCTACATCACGCGAGACACCGAGAATCTCATAATAGTCGCGGGGCATAGGGCGATCGCCAAAAATAAGGGGAAAACGGCAGGGGACAACATTACTATCAGCGGTGCGCTACGGCAACCACCGATCACTCTCTCCATCCTAAACTAATCGACGGCTGTAAGGGTCGCAACCCCAAAGACGTAGGGAAAACCGTCCCTATCCAAGGACAGCAACCCACTCCGGTCATTAGTCAACCGCTTCGTAGTCAGCGGTAACCGTATTATCCATATCAAAGTTGAATTCACTTTCGTACCCTGCTGCTGCGTCCAGTGTCTGATCGTCCCCCGTCCAGGAGATCGTGTCGTCCGAGGTAGCAAAGTCCCCAAAGTCGGGTATCGTTTGTCCGGCGGCCTGGGCATAGACCGCAGAGCCAATGGCAAACAGAGCCTGCTGGAGCGCTTCCAGCTTTTCTCTCATGATCTCAATGCTGATAGATCGATCGGCGATCGCCGCCCGCAGTTCTGCCGCCCGCTCCGCTGCCTGTGCTTTGTAGCTTTCTGGAATTAGCTCGGCGTTCTCGCGCAACGTGGTTTCGTAATTGGAGAACAGGATATCGGCCTGGTTGCGCAGTTCCACCACCTGTCTGCGACGGCGATCGTCATCCGCATAGATCTCGGCTTCCTGACGCATCCGTTCGACTTCAGCATCACTCAGGCCACCCGTGTTGGTGATACGGATGCTCTGCTCCCGGCCTGTTCCCTTATCGCGGGCAGACACCTGGAGAATTCCGTTCGCGTCAATCTCAAAAGCAACTTCGATTTGCGGAACGCCCCGTGGCGCAGGAGGAATACCTGTGAGCTGAAACTTCCCGAGGCTCTTATTATCTTTTGCCAGCGCTCGCTCACCCTGGAGGACGTGAATCTCTACCGAAGTTTGTCCATCCGTTGCGGTTGAGAAGGTCTGGTTCTTGCTGGTGGGAACCGTCGTGTTGCGTTCGATGATCTTGGTAAAGACTTCGCCCAGGGTCTCAATTCCCAGAGAAAGCGGTGTTACATCCAGCAACAGCAAATCTTTGACCTCGCCGCCCAGTACACCCGCCTGGATGGCTGCACCCAGTGCCACGGCTTCGTCTGGGTTGACCGAGCGATCCGGCTGTTTGCCGCCAAAGAACCTCTTAATTGCTTCCTGAACCGCTGGAATCCGGGTGGAGCCGCCCACAAGAATGATTTTGTCAATCTGGTCAGGGCCGAGTCCAGAGTCTTTGAGCGCCTGAGTCACAGGTTCAATGGTGTTTTGCACCAGATGATTCACCAGTTCCTCAAACTTGGCGCGGGTCAACTCTACCTCCAGATGCTTTGGCCCGGTATCATCAGCGGTGATAAACGGCAGGTTGATGGTGGTGGTGAGCATGGTAGACAGCTCAATCTTGGCCTTTTCTGCCGCTTCCCGCAGGCGCTGAAGAGCCATTTTGTCGGTAGACAGGTCGATGCCCTCCTGTTCCCGGAAGTTCGCCATCAGCCAGCGCACCAGCACGGTGTCAAAATCGTCACCCCCCAGATGGTTATTGCCAGAGGTGGACTTTACTTCAAATACGCCGTCTCCAAGCTGCAACACTGATACGTCAAAGGTGCCGCCTCCCAGGTCAAATACCAGAACGCTTTGTTCCTGATCCTGCTTGTCCAGGCCATAGGAAAGAGCGGCAGCAGTCGGCTCGTTGATAATTCGCAGGACTTCCAACCCGGCGATCGTGCCAGCGTCCTTGGTGGCCTGCCGCTGAGCATCGGTAAAGTAAGCGGGAACGGTAATCACCGCCTGGGTCACGTCCTGACCCAGATAATTCTCTGCGTCCTGCTTCAGCTTTTGCAGAATCATGGCCGAAACTTCCTGAGGCGTATAGTTACGACCCCGGATTTGGACATCTACAGTATCATCTTTTCCTCGAATACAGTTGTACGGAACACGGCTCCGTTCATCCTGGGTATCGTCCCAGCGCCGACCAATAAACCGCTTAATACTGAAGATTGTATTCTCGGCATTGGTGACAGCCTGACGCTTCGCCAGTTGGCCCACCAGGCGTTCTCCCGTCTTTCCAAAACCAACGATGCTGGGCGTGGTTCGCCCACCCTCTGAGCTTGAAATGACGATAGGTTGACCGCCTTCTAGAACAGCAACACAGCTATTCGTTGTCCCCAGGTCGATGCCAATGACTTTTCCCATGATTAGCGGCTGTAAACGTATTCAAGTGAATGAGTACACCTGATGATTCGGACTCATTGCTAGCCAGTATTCCGCATTTACTCAAGAATCTAATCAATCTCGCCCAAAATATTTTTGGCCATCCTCTTACTAATTGGCAAATACTGGCTAGAGTGCCCGCCGCTTCAACGAAATCAACCTTCTGATTCAGAGGATTCAGATGACGATTCCTCGGAAGAGGGGTCGGGTACTGCCGCGACTTTCACCATTGCATGACGTAAAACTCGCTCACCCAGCAGGTACCCCCGCACGAGTTCTTCCATCACGGTGCCTTCTGGAAATTCCTCGGTGGCCTGACGCATTACAGCCTCATGCAGGTTAGGGTCAAATTCTTTACCCTCAGCCCGCATGGGAGCAACGCCAATGCGCTTCAAGCGATCGACGAAATCCTTATATACCCCCTGATAACTTTTGTGAATGTTCATAGCCTCGTCGCCCTGGGGTTTGATTTGCGATCGCGCCCGCTCAAAGTTATCTACGACAGGCAACAATTCAATCACTGTAGAACATTTCACCTGAAGTTCCAGGTCTTCCTTCTCTTTCTGAGTCCGCTTACGGAAGTTGTCGAAATCCGCCGCAATCCGCATCACCTGGCTATTACGCTCCTCCAACTGAGCCTTCAGCGACTCAATTTCCTTTGTGAGGGCTTCGGTGGCTGCGGCAGCATCGTTGCTCTCTGCGCCCTGCTCTGGTGCAACCACCTCTGGGGTGACGGCCTCAGCGGTGGTGTCAATGGGCTGTTCGTTGCTGGATTCGGCTGAATTCATAGTCTCTGAAACCCCTGAAGCGTCGCTCATCGTTGACTGTGTCTCCTGTTGCTGTTTTTCTTCATCCATCATTTTGCATCATTCCCGAACCAGAAACCGTTGGATTCAACAGTCAGCACTGTGCTATACAAAGGTGAACTGCATCCCCATTGGCGGCATGGGCTAAATTTCTCGATTGGTCTGACTCCAAGCGTACCCCCTGGGAAAAACTTTGATATCCTCCAGAGGGGAAGCGATCGCCCGGGGCATTTGATCTACCACAAAGGTGATCGGCCAGACAACTTCCTGATTGGGTCGAGGGGCAGAGCATCGCTTTGCCTGTCGCCCTCGCTCATTCTAGCGGCTGGTGTTGGGGAACTGGGCCAAAGCGACTTGAGATTGCTCTCTATATTCATCCTGAACCTGTTAATTTTTATCGACTGTTCTGGGAACACTCTTGTACACGGAATCTCCTACATGAGCTATGGCTAACTCCTCCTCTCAACGTCGTGCCCTGGTCGTTCAGCACAATTTCTCTCCCTTCAGCACAAAACTCATCCAGGCGGGCTACGTCAACAATGAGCAGATGCAGCAGGCGTTGATCGAAAGCCGCAAATCAGGACGGCCTCTGACCGACGTGTTGGAGTTAATGACGGGGCAGCAACTCCCGCCTGATCTGCTGCGCCAATACAAGCGCCAGCAGTTGTTTGAGCTGAAGATTCTCTATGGGGTCGAATCACTGGATCCGGAGATCAGCCAGATTTCAACTTCTCAGGTAGGGCAACTGATCGACACCCTGATTCCAGTGGACATGTGTCGTCGCTATCGCTTGATTCCTCTGTCGCGTAACGATTCAGAGCCTCCCTCGGTGCTGATCGCGATGGTCGATCCCGATGACCTGGCGGCTCAGGATGACCTGAACCGGATTCTGCGTCCTCAGGGACTGATGCTTCAACGCATGGTGATCACAAATGAGGATTTCCAGCGCACGATCTCTCAGTATTTAGATGATCAGGTGGAGCGTCAGAAGCAGATTGACCTCCAATCCAAAGTCGATGTGAAGGCGGATCTGGAAGGGCTGGAATACCTCGACCTGGAGGAGCCAACCGACGACATGGATGCCAACCTGGACGCAGCGCTCCAGGATGCTGAAGCAGCGCCTGTTATTGCCCTGGTCAATAAGATCCTGGTCAAGGCGCTCCAGGAAGGAGTTTCCGATATTCACATCGAACCCCAGGAGGAATATCTCCGCGTTCGCTTCCGCAAGGATGGGGTGCTGCGGGAGGCATTTGAACCCCTTCCCAAGAAAATCGTTCCCGCTGTCACAGCCCGTTTCAAGATCATTGCGGAGCTGGATATTGCAGAACGACGGATGCCGCAGGACGGACGCATCCGCCGTATCTTCGATGGACGCAAGGTAGACTTTCGGGTCAATACACTCCCTAGCCGCTATGGCGAGAAGGTGTGTTTGCGGATTCTGGACAACTCTGCAACCCAGCTTGGCCTGAACAAGCTAATCACTGATAACGATACGCTGCAAACGGTGCAGGACATGGTCGCCCGCCCCTTCGGCCTGATCCTGGTTACGGGACCCACTGGTTCTGGTAAAACAACCACGCTGTATTCTGCTCTGGCGGAACGCAACAGCCCCGGTGTCAATATTAGTACTGCTGAAGATCCGATCGAATACTCGCTGCCCGGAATTACTCAGGTGCAGGTAATCCGGGAGAAGGGCATGGATTTTGCCTCGATTCTGCGAGCCTTCCTGCGGCAGGATCCGGATGTGATTCTGGTGGGTGAGACGCGAGACAAGGAAACTGCCAAAACAGCGATCGAAGCTGCTTTGACCGGGCACCTGGTGTTAACCACCCTGCACACGAACGATGCGGCCAGTGCGATCGCCCGCCTGGAAGAAATGGGCGTAGAATCCTTCATGGTTTCCAGTTCCCTGATTGGCGTTCTGGCCCAGCGTCTGATGCGACGGGTCTGTCCCGATTGTCGTATCTCCTATACTCCCTCCTCCGAAGAACTGGCGCGGTTTGGCCTGTCGGCCACCCGTGAGTCAGATGTTGTGTTCTACCGCTCCAACGATTTGCAGCCTGAAGAGATTCAGGTGGCAAAAACACAGGGGACGCTCTGCCAGACCTGTAAAGGCATCGGCTACAAAGGTCGATGTGGGGTATATGAGGTGATGCGGGTGACGGAACGCATTCAGGCGCTGATTACGGAGGGTGCGCCCACCGAGCGCATCAAAGAAGCTGCCGTCGAAGAAGGGATGAAAACCCTGCTGGCCTATAGTTTGAACCTGGTGCGCCAGGGAGCGACCACCCTGGAAGAAGTCGAGCGTGTGACCTTCACCGACACGGGTCTGGAAGCGGAGCTAAAGGCGAAACGCAAGAGTTCACTGACCTGTCGGGTGTGTGGAGCGGAGCACAAGCCGGAATGGCTGGATTGCCCATTCTGTACGACACCTCGCTTCCAGGATTAGCGGTTGCTTCGCAGTTCCCCGAAGGGGTAATCGCTCATCGGACTTCTACTCGTTCTCACACCATCAGTCAACCCAGTCTGAACTGACCGCAAACTCAAGGAGACAGCAACATGGAAATGATGATCGAAGATTTGATGGAGCAGCTCATCGAGATGGGTGGTTCCGACCTTCACCTCTCAGCAGGGCTGCCTCCCTACTTTCGAATCAGTGGCCACCTGACACCCATTGGAGATGAACCGCTCACCTCTGAGCAATGTCAACGCCTGATCTTCAGCATGTTGAACAACAGCCAGCGGAAAACCCTGGAGCAGAACTGGGAATTGGACTGTTCCTACGGTGTCAAGGGTCTGGCTCGTTTCCGGGTCAACGTGTATAAGGACCGGGGCACCTATGCGGCCTGTCTGCGGGCGCTCAGTTCTAAAATCCCGAATTTTGAGAAACTTGGCCTGCCGGATGTAGTGCGGGAAATGGCCGAGAAGCCGAGAGGACTGATTCTGGTAACAGGCCCAACCGGGTCGGGAAAAACCACCACACTGGCGGCGATGATTGATCTGATCAACCGCACCCGTGCCGAACACATTCTCACCATTGAAGACCCGATTGAATTTGTCTACGAACCCATCAAGAGCCTGATTCACCAGCGCCAGCTCGGAGAAGACACTAAAAGCTTCGCCAATGCACTGAAAGCGGCTCTGCGGGAAGACCCCGATATTATTCTGGTGGGCGAAATGCGGGATTTGGAAACCATTTCTCTGGCGATCTCCGCAGCGGAAACCGGACACCTGGTGTTTGGTACATTGCACACCAGTTCTGCTTCCCAGACCGTTGACCGGATGATCGACGTATTCCCCTCAGAAAGACAAACGCAGGTGCGAGTCCAGCTTTCCAACTCGCTGGTAGCAGTCTTCAGTCAGACGCTGGTGCCCAAGAAAAACCCCAAACCGGGTGAGTATGGTCGGGTCATGGCTCAGGAAATCATGGTCATCACCCCAGCCATCTCGAACCTGATCCGTGAAGGCAAGACGTCTCAGATCTACTCCGCGATTCAGACGGGCGGTAAGTTGGGGATGCAAACCCTGGAGAGGGTGCTGGCCGATCAGTACAAGGCGGGTCTCATCTCCTTTGAGGCGGCAATGTCTAAGACCTCTCGTCCTGATGAATTGCAGCGACTGATTGGAGGACTGCCCAACACTGGCCCCAAACCGGGTGCACCGATGACTGCAAAAGCTTGATTCGGTGGAATGATTGTGGCTTCTGCCGGGGTTTTGCGGTAAGTTGTTGGATACTTACGGCAGAAGCCAACCTCCCTGTTTTCTGCACCCCGTCGATAACAATCTCCTGAAAATAGTTTGACGCTTATGGCTACCTACGTCGTTCGTGCCCGTGATACGAAAGGAAATCCAAAGAAACTCAAAATTGCAGCGTCAAATCCCGCCGAAGCTCGCTCCAGTCTGCGGGAACAGGGTTTGTTCGTTCAGGAATTATCAGAAGACCGGGGACTTCTGGAAAATCTCAACAAGCTTGATTTAAAAGAAATCCAGAATTCTTTCACCTCGGTAACCGTCAAAGACAAAGCAATTTTCTCAAGACAGTTCGCCGCTCTGGTCAATGCAGGTGTAGCGCTGGTCAGAGGTCTGGGCGTTCTGGCTGACCAATGCCCCAACCCCAAATTGAAGAAGGCGCTTCAGGAAATCAGTTCCGATGTGCAGCAGGGGACGAACCTATCGGATGCCATGCGCAAACACCCGAAGTGTTTCGACGACTTATATGTCAGTATGATCCAGGCCGGAGAAGTGGGCGGGGTGCTGGACGACGTGCTGAACCGCCTATCGAAGCTGCTGGAGGACGTGGCCCGTCTACAGAACCAGATCAAGTCAGCCATGGCCTATCCGATCACCGTGGGAATTATCGCCGTCCTGGTGTTTTTGGGGATGACGATTTTTCTGCTGCCGACCTTTGCAAATATCTTCAATGAGCTGGGTGCAACACTGCCGCCGTTCACGCAGTTCATGATCAACATCAGCAATGTATTGCGGACTCCGATCTATGCGATCGCCCTGGTGCTGATCATCGTCACTTTAAGTTTTGTCTACAACCAGTACTATCAAACCCGTGTGGGCCGCGAGACGATGGATCGCTTCTTCCTGAAGATGCCCCTGTTCGGCGACCTGATCCAGAAGACGGCGACCGCTCGTTTCTGCCGCACCTTCGGCGCACTCTCCCGTTCGGGGGTTCCGATTCTGACTGCGCTCGAAATTGTGCGGGATACGGCAGGCAATCAGGTGATCTCAAATGCGGTAGATGAAGCCAGACGGGAAGTGCAGTCGGGCGGCATGATCAGTCTGGCGCTCCAACGGGAACAGGTGTTCCCGGTGATGGCGATCCAGATGATGAGTATCGGCGAGGAAACCGGGGAAATCGACACCATGTTGATGAAGGTGGCAGATTTCTACGAGGACGAGGTCGAGCAGGCGGTAAAAGCGCTGACCAGTATTATGGAGCCAATTATGATCGTGTTTCTGGGCGGTATGGTGGGTTCTATCCTGGTAGCGATGTACCTGCCGATGTTTGCCGTTATGGATCAGATTAAGTAGCGCGTCAGGGGACGGTTTCATGGCGGTGAAGCAGGCTCACTACGAGGAGCTTCTGGCTGAATACAGCGACCATCTGGGGGCGATCGCGCTTCTAAAGCAACACCGCCCCTACCTGGAAATGGTTCCCAGTATGCGCCGTCCGGAGGATAGCGTGATTACGATTCCCCTGCCCGTCATCCGTATGCGGACGAGCAGTACCGGGGGTTTTGGAGGTTCGGCGTTTGCTTCGCAGTTCCCCGAAGGAGTAATCACCAACCGGGAAGCAGTCCATCTGCCTTGTGATGTCGCAATTCTGATGTCCGATCCGGAGTGGCAGGTGAAAACAGGCCCGGAAATCTGTATTTTTATTTATCGTCCTCAGGAAGATTTCTCTGATTTTCTGGGCCGCTGGCGACAGACTCAGGTTTTGCTTGACCGGGGATATGAGTGGCTGATGCCCTCTCGCTATCAACACGTCTTGAGTGAAGCGTCCGACGAAATCTATCCACTGTTTGTGGTGTTTCCAGAAACGCCAGAACGAATTCGGCGGGGATTGCGGGGCGCAAGCCTGCCATTTGTAATACAAAGGGTGGACTTTTTGGAGGACTGGGAGGAATTGCCTGATACGGATTCTCGATCGGTTATGGAGGTCGAAGAATAATCTCCATGTCTGCTTAAAACCCCAGACTAAGAATGGCGCGACGCTTTGCGCCGCGCCACGCTTAGGGCTTGTAAAAATATAAGCTCATGGTTTTGAGGAGTCGTTATCCTGGTCGCTAAGACGAACAATACCCCCTTGTGCGACTTTGCTGAATTTCTAGTGGGGTGGGCATCTTGCCCGCTCGAAT
>JBIKWV010000494.1:0-4520 GCA_044356135.1 Elainellaceae cyanobacterium | reverse complement strand
GGCCACCCAGCGTCACCAGGTCGCGGCTAAAGTGCCCCATCAGAAATACAGCGAAACTCATGAGCGTGGCCAGCAGCGAACTGGTAAACACGCCAAACAGAAGGGCGATCGCCGTCATCAGCGACAGCTCCAGAAAATTGAACAGTATTGACAGCAGAAGACTGCCGAGGGGAATGGGCACCTTCTGGGAAGCCAGTAACGCCAGGTAGATCAGTGTCATCGCGGCCAGCAGCACCGCCAGTACCGCAGACAGCCCCAGATGCTTGCCCACAATAAATTCCAGTTTGCTTACGGGCTTTGCGATCAGCACGTATACCGTGCGTTTCTCGATCTCCTTATTCACCAGGGTTGCCCCTACAAAGATGGCGAGCACTAACCCCAGCAACCCGATCGCTGCCAGCCCCAGATCCAGAAGCATTTTCCCTTCAGTCCCTGCTGCCACTTGGGGCAGCAGTTGAGCCGCAGCGGCCAAGCCCAGCGCAAACACCCCAATCAGATAGAGGGCGCGATCGCGAATGACTTCCCGAAATACATTGGCAGCAATCACCCCAGCTCTCGTCATACCTTGTATTCAGCCTCCTTTCCTTGAGTATTCACTTTTATGAGAGTAGTGCGGGTGCAGACCACACTACTCTCATAAAATCAATTCCAATCCAAGCCTACCCACCTTCTCGTCTCCCGTTACCCCTCACCCAACAATCGCTGCGCCCGTGGCAACCCCACAATCACCGTATTCCCACAGGAAACCACCGCAGTGGGCTGTAACGGCGTAATCTGGCCTGCCCCAGGTACAGTAGAATCGACAGGCTGCTGCGGTAAAATCTGGCCTGTTGCGGGTGATGTGTTGCCCTGAGTGATGCGACAGGCTTTTTCCACATAATACCCACTGGGTGTCGAAGATGCGCCTCGCCAGACCGTCCGAATTCTCAGGGTGTAATCGGGTTCCGTCACCACCCCTTGAAACTCCCACAGGCTATCTTCCCTGGCCTGAGGAACCGACAGTAGAACCCTGGGCTTGAGCAGCTTGACCCGCTGGTCTGCCTCCACCAGCCAGCGTTCGATCTCAGACCAGGAGAGTAACTGGAGCTGCTGCGTCGCCAACTGAGCTGTCCGCTCCACCAGCAGTACCCCCCTGGGCAGCACAGGTTCCTGATCAAATCGCACCACAAAGGCACTGCGGCTAAAATCGTCTGCCAGCAGGCTGGGATAATCGCGCAGCCAGTCGTTAATCACGTAGTAGAACTGAAACCAGCAGCTCAGCAGTGCCCCCACCAGAGCCGTAATGATCAAATCCTGACGTACCTGGGGTAGCGGGAGGAGGGGCATGAATCCGGGAAGAAATTTGGGCAGGGCGTCGATCGCCACCGAGATCAAGGGCCAACTGACCAACGCTACCCGCACCGGATCCGCAGTCCACCCCTGGAATAAAAACGTTGCGGCCAGTGCGCCTGTAATCCAGGGGCCGGGAGCGATTGTAAACCCCAGGATGTTGACCCGTGTACCATACAGCGCCCACCCCACACCAATCGTTAAAAATACCCAGCCAATTCTCGCCAGCGCCTCCCGCAGCAGGGGTGTCTCCGTCAGCAGCGACATCAGCCAGGAGAAAATACTGAGCAAAATCAGCGTCTGCCAGGAGCGATCGCGGGGTGGCTTGAGCTGTTTCCAGATCTCGTTAAAGACGTTTTTAAACGGGTCAAAGAACTGCATGGAGGATTGGCAGAATGGCAGCAGAACGAACAGCCAGCAGTGGGTCGGCGAGCAAGAACCGCAGCACCAGCAGGACGGTAATCGCTGAGTAGCTGAGGGCGTTGGCAATCAACACGGCGCTGGCCTGGGTTGACGGCTTTTTGTCTCGAATCGGAGGAACTTTACCCAGGCGTGGACGACCGGGGGTTACATTTTCCCGACGGGCCTTCCACTCCTCAGGCGTGAGCAGCAGCAAGCGCAGATAGTCCAGACCCAGCAGTTTTAAGGCAAAACTGGCAAAGAAGATGATAAACCCCAGCAGGATAAACCAGACGGCCATCGGTGCCGTCCACTGATTGAAGAAAATAAAGCCCAGGATTTCCTGACGAAGTGGTTCTGGAAGAAACGGCTGGACGGCAAAAAAGGCCACCCACCCCACCACTGTACAGAGCAGATTGATGGTTGTCGCAAACTGAAGCGACTGTCGGGGCGTCACTCCCAGATTACGCCACAGCACCCAGGACTCAATGGCGATCGCCACCAGCAGGCAAAACGCCTGGAAGGCAACCGATCGCAGCGGCATGACAGTACTAAACATGTTGATTTACTGGGAGTTAGAGGCAATAATAGGGCATGACGCTAGAGATAGAGTAAGAGCGGCGGGTTTTTCCGAAAATGACCTCCAGTCGTAGCGCCACTGGCAAAGAATAATGGGGAACGAATCTCCACTGTGATACTTTTCGACGTGCCATTGTTCTTAATCTCCCCGCTGATCCACCAGGACTTCCATTTGCTAGGATGATCGCCCTATGAACTCATTAAAGACGATGACACGACCGGGCATCGGCATTCGCACCGCACAAATGCACACCGATCGACTGGTGGGGCAGATTCACATCTACGATGGCGCAGGCAAAGGCAAGTCGCAGGCGGCTCTGGGGGTTGTGCTGCGTTCGATTGGGCTGGGGATCAACAATGCGGCTCCCACGCGGGTACTGCTGCTGCGGTTTCTCAAAGGGCCGGGGCGCACCTATGCAGAGGATGCCGCGATTGAAGCACTCCAGCGGGGCTTTCCCCACCTGATCGATCAGGTGCGCACCGGGCGCGCAGAGTTCTTCGGTGCTGAAGAAATTATCAAGTACGACAAACTGGAGGCGCAGCGGGGCTGGGATGTGGCCAAAGGGGCGATCGCCTCTGGTCTCTATTCAGTCGTCGTGCTGGACGAAATCAATCCCGTCCTGGATCTGGGCCTGCTGCCCGTTGATGAAGTCGTCCGCACTCTGAAGAACAAGCCCGAAGAACTAGAAATCATCGCCACAGGCCGCGCCGCGCCCCAGGCACTACTCGATATTGCCGACCTGCACTCGGAGATGCGCCCCCACTATCATCCCCACGCCGCCGCTCACGGCATGGAGGGCATTGAGATCTATACGGGCGCAGGCAAGGGCAAATCCACCAGCGCTCTGGGCAAGGCGCTCCAGGCCATTGGTAAGGGTATCAGCCAGGACAAGTCACACCGGGTGCTGATCATGCAATGGCTGAAGGGCGGTATTGGCTATACCGAGGATTCGGCGATCGCTGCCCTGCACCAGAGCTATCCCAACCTGGTAGACCATCAGCGCTGTGGCCGCGATGCCATCGTCTGGCGGGGGCAGCAGCAGGAGCTGGACTACGTAGAGGCAGAACGGGGCTGGGAGATTGCGCGGGCGGCGATCGCCTCCGGCCTCTACAAAACGATTATTCTGGACGAGCTAAATCCCACCGTCGATCTGGAGCTGTTGCCCCAGCAGCCGATTATCGAAGCGCTTCTACGTAAACCGCGCGACACCGAGGTGATTATCACCGGGCGCTGCAAACATCCCCCGGCCTACTTCGACCTGGCCAGCATCCACTCTGAGGTATTCTGCCACAAACACTATGCCGAGAAGGGCATTGACCTGAAGCGCGGTGTGGATTTCTGATACACGTAACGCGATACAGCAACGCGATACAGTGTAGAGCGCTGTATTCACCCTCTATCCTGAGAACCAGGAGTTCTTGTGGGGTGGGCATCTTGCCCGCCCTAATCTGGGCGGACAAGATGCCCACCCCACAAGCGGCAAACCAAAAGGGTACTTCTACACCACTATCCAGGATTCATCGGTAGCGCAAACCGATCGCCCTGATCTGTTTCTGAGAAGGATCGCCCCGTTAGTTGTGCCACCAGTGCGACTAATGCCATCCCGTCCACAGGCTTACTGAGATGGCTCTGGAAGCCTGCTTGAAGCGCCTGCCGCTGGTCTTCTTCCCGGACATAGGCAGAGAGGGCGATCGCTGGCATGGCACCGCCATACTGCTGCTCCATCGAGCGAATTTGGCGAATCAGCATAAACCCGTTTTCTTCCGGCATCCCAATATCACTGATGAGGACATCGGGAATTCGCTGCCGAAACTGCATCCGGGCATCCGCCGCACTTCTGGCGGTTGTCACAGTTGCCCCATAGGGTTCCAGCAGCATCGCCATCATATCGCAGGCATCTGGCTCATCATCCACCACCAGGATGTGCAGACCACTCAATACCTGTTCAGTCTCGGCGTCTTGTGTGTGTGTCGGCATCGACAGGAGAAACATCGTGGGGCAGCAGGGACTGCGGAGGGCGAGGTTCAGGAAGCGATCGCTGGGTCGCACTGGAAAGTGGAAGCTGCACGGTAAACGTTGCTCCCATCCCTTCACCGCCACTTGCTGCCGATACCCTTCCACCCTGCATTTCAACCAGTTGCCGGACGATTGCCAGCCCCAACCCCAGCCCCCCTTTATGGCCAGTGGTTGAACGTTCGGCCTGTCGAAATGA
>JBIKWV010000493.1:0-4521 GCA_044356135.1 Elainellaceae cyanobacterium | reverse complement strand
AAGGAGGGATAGATTCCTGAGCGACCGGGGAACCCTTGGAAACATATATAAGTCAATCCTCCGACAATACTCCACAAAATATCGACTCAGGACGCTGTCTGGCCTGAGGCGCTGTTCTGGTGTATCTGGTTCAGGGGCGGCAGTTGACGGTTTTTGCCGAGATGTCGGCTCAAGCTGAATGGAAGCGATTGCCTGATCTACCTGGCGCTAAAAACCAATCCGCTTCCCTTACTGATTCATCAGCAGCAGGGAGTGAAATTACGGAAAGATTTTTGGCCCTGCTCTCCCACTTCACCTCATTCAACGTGCAGACCATGCCAGTAAAAAGAGCCTTGTTCACGGTTGTCGCTACAACCTTCTCCTCCTTCGGCCTCTCCTATTCTGCTCTGGCGCAACGGGTAGGGACTTTATCTTCCGCTGATACAGACAGTCAGGTTGAGATTTTTTCAACCCCCAGTACCCGTTCTGCGGTCTGGGAAACTGCCAATGCTGGCGATCGCGTCGAAATCCTTTCGGAGCAGAGCAGAGGTGGAGAACGCTGGTACTACGTGCAACTGGAGCAACGCATGGTCACTGGCTGGGTGAAGGCCGATCAGGTGAATGGCGACGACTCCTCTAGAGAACTGCGAAACAACCGCATCAACAACCGCTCTAGCGTCGCTGCTGCACGGGATGAACGGCAGTATACCCCCCTGTCGGTTGACCCGTTGAATCGAGGGGTGCCTGTGGGCCAGGTGAATAGCCGCAATGAATACGTTTACGAGGCTCCAGAGGTGGATGACCGCACATATGAGCAGCCATCCGTGCGTCCAGTACGCCCTACCACCCTACAGCAGCCTGATGTGAATACGGCCTATGTGCGTCCAAATCCCTCCCTCCAGCGGCCTCAGTCTTATACCACCGAGCAGATCAACTACTTCATGGAAGTGGCAATGGGGGCAGAGTTTGGTTCTGGAAACCCCACCATTCGTAAGTGGATCGGGCCTGTGCGCGTCAAGGTGAACGGCAACCCATCTGCACAGGACATGCAGACTTTGCAAGCTGTACTCGCTGACCTGAACCGATTGACGCAGGGGATTACCATCCAGCTTGTACAGAGCAACCCCAACATTGAAATGCACTTTGCACCAGAGGCTCAGTTCGCCAGCATCGAAGCCAACTACCGCCCCCGCAACATGGGTTTCTTCTGGACCTGGTGGGACGGAGGACGGATCAACCGGGCCAAAATCTTGATTTCCACCACGGGAGTGACACAGCAGGAGCGATCGCACCTGATCCGTGAAGAACTGACCCAATCGCTGGGCCTGATGCGCGATTCCAGTCGCTACTCTGACAGTATTTTCTACCAGGGATGGACCAGTGTGACGCGCTATTCCGCGATGGATGAGGCGATCATCTCCATGCTCTACCGCCCTGAAATTCGTCCCGGAATGACGCAGAATCAGGTCATGGCCGCCCTCCGGAGCATTAACACTGCGTGGCAGTCCTCCCGTCTGCCCGACATCCCTGATAACGGTGGCGCATTGGATTTCTCGCTGCCCCCTCGTTGATATCCAATAGTTTTTGAGCGCGCGCCGCGTTCTGCGCGGCTTTTTTGTGGGATGGGCAAGATGCCTGTCCGGGCGGGTGAGACATCCGCCCCACAAGTTATTCAATCCTTAGGGGCGTTTCAACCAGAGCTTCACGGTTTTATCCTGGCTACCGCTAACCAGCAGGGTACCGTCAGCATGAAACATCAGCGTTTGTACAGCCTCCGTGTGACCCTCCAGGTGAGCCACACAGGTACTGGACTGCCAGTCCCAGAGTTGAATGACGGTGCTGCTGGCGCTGGCGAGCAGGTGGCCACTGGGGCTGAAGGTAATCGCTTGAACAGGAGCTGTGGCGGCCTGGAGTATTTGGACGGGTTTGCCGGAGAGAACGTTGAATAGGACAATTGCGCCATTTCGTTGGGCGATCGCCAGAAATTCACTGTCAGTTCTAAACGCTGCACTGGAGACAATTTCGGTTTGCCAGGAAAGACGACGAACCAGTTTCTGATTGGGCAGGTACCAGACTTCGAGTGTGTTCTGATCGCGACTGAGGAGGATCTGACCCCGATAGTTCAGCGTATAAGTGTGGATTGGTACTGCGGACTGAATCAGTCGCTTGATCAACTTTCCCGTCGTCACCTGCCAGATGTAAATACCATCCACAGCGCTGCCGACAAGCGTCTGCTGATCGTCACTGAAAGTAATTGCATGAACAACTCCGGTGTGTCCCATTAATGTCTTCAATCGCGTTCCAGTTGCTATGTGCCAGAGTTGTATTGTATGGTCTTCCCCGGCAGTTGCCAGTAGCTGATCATTGGAACTAAGGGCAATCTCGGACACTGGGCCAGCATGTCCGGTGAGCGTACCAAAACATTTACCCGTTTTTGAATTCCACAATTTCACGGTGCAGTCTCGACTGCTGCTGGCAATAATGCGGCGATCGCGGGTTATTGCAACTGAAGTAACCGCATCCTGGTGGCCCTGTAGGGTCAAACAGCACTCCCAGGATTGCTGGACTGGCGGCGGGGAAGGTTTGGGTTTTGGAGAGGTGGCTCTCGTCGCAGACGGCTTTTCTGAGGTGCGGGAGTTGCTCGAAACCGGAGATTTCTTTAACCCCAGCGATCGCGCTTTGGCCAGATCCGCCTCTGCGCTCAATTCTAAACCCATCAGTGAGTAAACCAATCCCCGATAGCGGTAGGCTTCAGCGTATTCGGGATTGATCCGGATGGCGTTACTGAATTCGGCGATCGCCTCCTTATTGCGGCCCGCCTGAACATGCTCGGCTCCCCGGTTATAGCAGGTTTCTGCTGCTGCCCGTTTGACGTGAATCTGGGTGGACACCGTGGCATGGGCATCCGCCGCTGTTGCAGTCACCGATTGATTCTGAGCAGCATTCTGAGCGGGATGCTGTTTTAGATACTCGTAAGCGCGATTGATCTGCTTAATTTTTTCCTCGGCCTGTTGCCGTTCCTGCGGGTCAGAAAAGCGATCGGGATGCCAGCGTTTCGCCAGTTCACGGTAGGCCAGCTTAATTTCTGCTGGTGATGCTCCCGGTTTGACTCCCAGGAGGATACAGTACCGATTCCAATCATCCATGTCGTGTCGCCATGTGGGAGTTTCGGAAGCATTGATACAGCGGTTCTTACTCAGGTGAGGTACGGGGTGCAGGGGTGTCCCCCTGCGTGGGGGCACCGCCTCCCCACCCCCGTACCTCACCCGCACGAGAAGTGCTATAGTCCCAGATTGCCCACTTTATTTGCGAGTCTTAGCGCTGATGGAACTGCGCCAGGAAGTACTGGGTGACCAGCGTTGGATTTTCTGCTTCCATGATTGCCCGCACCACGGCGACCCGCTCTGCGCCAGCGCCCAGCACATCCTGCACGCTGTTTGTATTAATTCCCCCGATCGCATACCAGGGAATGGGGGAATGGGTGGCAGCATAGCGCACATACTCCAGACCCGCTGCGGCTTTTCCGGCTTTAGTGGGCGTTTCATAAACGGGGCCGACTCCGATGTAGTCTGCGCCTTCCTGAATCGCGCGCTGCATCTCATCGGGATTCGTCGTCGATCGCCCAATGATTTTTTCACTGCCCAGCAATTGACGAGCCAGGGCGATCGGTACATCCTGTTGCCCCAGATGCACCCCATCGGCATCGATTGCCAGCGCCAAGTCAACGCGATCGTTCAGTATAAACAGTGCATCGTAGTGGTGGCACAGATGGCACAATTTCTCAGCATTCTGTAACCGCACCGTGTCGTCGGCGTTCTTGTCGCGGTACTGCAACAGCGTCAGGCCACCCTGAAGCGCAGCCTCGACCGCTGCAAACAGGTTTTCAACGGGAGAAGTGACCAGATAGAGGGGCGATCGCTGTAATCTCTGGTGGCGGTGCTTTCCGGTCAATTGGCTTTCTAGTATATAAACGCGATACCGCATTTGTTTGCAGGCCATCGCCATCGCTGGATGGTGAATTTTACCGTACTCCTCCAGTACCCGTAGCGCCTCCTGGGTTCGCCCAAAATTGGCCAGCAGCACATCGGTAATGCTGGTTCGCTGCTCCTCCTGGGGGTGAGATAGGGTAGTGCCGCGATCGCCCGGTGTATCTCTGGCTGCCCGAATTTCGGCGCTGTGGTAGCCTGCCAGCGTTTGTCTCATTTCCTTACACTCCGCTGTCAGCGTTGCGCTATTCAACCCAAAACGACACCACTCTTCGATGGTCCGCAGTCCCTCACGGGCGCGATCAAGGTTGGCATCAAGGATGCGGTAGACGGCAACTTTCGACAAATCGGGGTAGCTGTTCATGACGGAGTGTAATCGGCAATACTGCTTTTATTATCGGGGCGATCGGGTTGAGTTGTAGTGATGTCTGTCGAATAGGCGATGACGGTTTGGCGATCGCCCGGTTCAATCGTTCTGTGATCTGAGAGGCCAAAAATTATGGTAGCCAGCCCTGAACGAACCACCGAAACCAGCATCAGCGCCTTTGGTGTAGCC
>JBIKWV010000492.1:0-4522 GCA_044356135.1 Elainellaceae cyanobacterium | reverse complement strand
GCCACAAGTTGATCCAGGTCAATGGGTTTTGCCAGGTGCCGCTGAAATCCGGCGGCAATGGCCCGATGCTGATCCAGTTCTGCGGCAAAGGCGGTGAGGGCGATCGCTGGTACCAGTCCCCCCCGTGCCCTGGAGCGCTGTCGCACAATCTGCATAAACTCATACCCATTCATCTCCGTCATGCCAATATCGCTGAGGATGATGTCTGGAATTTCCTGCTTCATCCATTGCAGCGCCGCCCCTGCCGACTCCACTGAAGCCACCCTGGCCCCTTTCTGTTCCAGCAAAAATATCAGCAAAGACCGGGTATCTGCCTCGTCATCCACCACCAGCACATGCAGCCCTCTCAGGGGCAGATTCTCATCCAGGGATTCCCCCGGCGAGGTAACCGATTGGTTGGGGTGAAACACAGACGGTGGATGCAGCAGCGGCAGGTTCACTGTAAAACTGGCTCCCTGCCCTTCTCCCGGGCTGGTCGCCCAAATCGTCCCCCCGTGCATTTCGACAATCTGACGGGCGATCGCCAGCCCCAGCCCCAGCCCCCCAAACTTGCGGGTCGTCGAGCTATCTTCCTGCCGAAAGTAATCGAAGATATGTTGCAGGAAATCAGGTTGGATGCCTCTGCCTGTGTCGTTGAAGGTGATTTGGGCGTAAGAGGTTGCGGGTGGATGGGTGGATGGGTGGATGGGTGGATGGGCGTTGCGGTGAGCGTCAGTCAAACCTTGGGAGGGTGGATGGGTGGATGGGTGGATGGGTGGATGGGTGGCATCACTGCCCCCTGCCGTCTCGTCATCACTTCCACCCTCCCACTCATCCACCCTCTCACTCATCGACTCATCCACCTTTTTACTCATCGACTCATCCACCCATCCACTCATCGACTCATCTACCCTCCCACTCATCGACTCATCCACCCTCCCACTCTGTTCTTGAGCCTGTCGAAAGATCCACTCATCCACCACTCCCAATCGCACTTCCACCCGGCCTCCCTGCGGTGTAAATTTGACTGCATTTGACAGGAGATTCCAGACCACCTGTTGCAGTCGGGTCGCATCACCCAGGACTGGAAAGGTTGGCAGTTCATGGGAGGTCTGATCGGACACATTGGAGGGGAGGCCGCCAGAGGAGGGGGTGGGATCGGGCAGGGTCAGTTTCAGATGGATGGATTTTGCTTCGGTGCTGAGGCGGACTGTTTCGAGAGTAGCAGTGACAACGGTGAGGAGATCGACGGGGGCAACAGTGAGCCTGAGTTTGCCGCGCATAATGCGAGAGATATCGAGCAGGTCTTCGACCAGTTGGGTCTGGAGTCTGGCGTTGCGTTCAATGGTCGCCAGCGCTTCTTGCGTTTTGGTTTCGTCTAACTTACGACTTTGTAGAAGTCTGGCCCAGCCGAGAATTGGATTCAGCGGCGTTCGCAGTTCGTGAGACAGCACTGCCAGAAATTCATCTTTAATCTGGTTGGCCCGTTCTGCCTCCTGTCTGGCTGCCTTTTCCTGCGCCAGCAGTCGTTCCCGTTCCTGCTCGGCCTGTTTGCGCTGGGTGATTTCCTCACAGACGGTGCTGATACCGATGACGCGATCGCCATGCTTCAGCGGCAGGAAGTGTTCCACCCAGGTGCGCTGGACTCCTGGCTGGGCTGGTGTTTCTCCCTGAATTTCCACGTTGAATCGGGGTTCCCCGGTCTCCAGGATGGGGCGCAGCAGGGCTTCAGTCGTGTCTGCCATTTCGGGTAGCAATTCCCGGACGGTGTGTCCGATGTGGGCTTCAACGGATAGGCCATTCATCTCCGCTAAGCGCTGGTTAATTCGGCGAAAGCGGAGATCCGTGTCCAGCACGTTTAACCCAATGGGAACCGACTGGTAAATCGCCTCAATTTCCGCCAGTTGCTCCTGGAGTTGGGTCTGGCTCTCCTTCAAGGCCAGTTCCGTTTGCTTGCGCTCGGTAATGTCTTCGGTCAATCCCGTTAGACGATACACCTGGCCCGTCTCATCTTTGATGGGAAAACAGCGATCGCGCACCCACCGCACTGAACCATCGTCGAGAATAATCCGGTACTCTTCGTCAAAATGACCCGCGATCGCCTTTTCATAAAAAGCCCGGTCAACGGCTTCCCGATCGTCAGGGTGGAGACGGTCTGGCCACTGCTGTTTGTTGGCCAATAGTTCCTGCGGGTTCAGGCCCCACAACCGCCCATAGGCAGGGCTGATGTAGACCACCTCATCATTCTGCAAATCCTGAATCCAGATGGCTGCATTAATATTTTCGGCGAGCTGTCGAAACCGCTCTTCACTCTGGCGCAGGGCTACTGCTGCCCGTTCGCGCTCCTCCAGCTCATACTGCGCCTGCTGATACAGTTCTGCACGTTGCAGGGCAATACCGACCTGATCGGCCAGCTCCTTCAGCAAATCAATTTCCAGCGGCTTCCACTGCCGGGGGGCTTCACAGTGATGGGCAATCAACATCCCCCAGAGTTCAGCTCCCTGCAAAATTGGTACCACCAGACTGGCCTGCACCTGCAAATTGGCCAGCAGTTCGACATGGCAGGGATTGATCGTGCCGTCATAGATGTCAGATTTGACGGTGACTAACCCCTGACGGAATTTTTCAGTGTATTCGGGATTGAAGCAGTCATCCTGGTAGGAGGTGGAGAGCAGCGGCGTCCATTTTTCCCCCACCGACTCACAGGTAATCGTACCGAAGCCATCCGACTGGAGACGATAAATCAGGACGCGATCGGTGCAGAGAAATCGTCGTACCTCCGTCACGGTGGTGTTGAGAATTTCATCCAGGTCAAGGGATCCGTGAACCTTGCGGGTGATCTGGGTGATCAGATGTTCCCGCTCAATCCGCTGGTGCAGTTCAGTGTGGAGCCGCACCGATTCGATCGTCCCCTGCACCGCAAGCTGCAACACCTCAGCGGTCATCTGTCCCTTGACCAGATAATCCTGTGCCCCCGCTTTAATCGCTTTGACGGCGATCGCCTCGTTTCCCACCCCCGTCAACATCACCACAGGCAGCGCAGTCGATTGGGGATTTGCGGCCCGCAACTCGGCCAGAAACTCCAGTCCATCCAGATCGGGCAGTCGATAGTCCAGCAATACGGCATCGGGATTGTGCTGTTGCCAGAGCGCCAGTCCCACCTGCCCGGTCGATGCTTCTAATATGGTGCAGGCAGTTGCTTCATCTTTTTCGAGCAACCGCCGATACAGTTCCCGGTCTTCCGGGTTGTCATCTACAACCAGAATCTTGCACGGGGGGTGACTCATGACTTGATCTCCGGGTTCTCAGGCAAGACAACAACCTCAAACCAGGATTCCGCCAGCATTTGAATATTGCGTTTGAGCTGCACAAAATTAATTAATTGGTTTGACAATACAGCGCTTTTCAAGTGCGTGAGGTACAAAGTTTTTGTTGAGAGCCGTGCGGAGCGCGGCTCTCAACAAAAACTTTGGTTCTATCCCAGCGCAAAGCGCTATATAACTGTTGCCCCCATATTGATAACACACCTCGATATCTTTGGGATTGTTGGAGGTGGTAAATACTAAGGGACTTGCAACGAAATAAAGTACCAGTTTTAGTGTGGCGCGGCGAAGCCGCGCCACACAAAAACTGGGGTTCTATGAAACAGCAGATCCCTCAGGCTAATACCGGGGCACCGACTGATCCACCGCTACTGAGTAGGCGTCGATTCCACCGGAGATATTTTTGACGTTGGTGAACCCCTGGTTGATCAACCACTGGCACATCTGCGCTGATCGCATTCCGTGATGGCACATCACCAATGTTTCCGCGTCGGGGTTCAGGCGATCGCGAATATCCCCCGACCACTGCTGAAACTGACTCAGTGGCAGGCTCGTAAAACCGTCTACCTGGGCGATCGCCAACTCCTCTGGCTCCCGTACATCCACCAGTTGCAGGTCTTCGGGTCCAGCCGCCATGCGCTCGGCCAGTTCTTCTACGGTGATCTGTCCAAAGGGTTGTTGGAGCGATTGGTGGTACATGGGTGGATGGGTGGATGGGTGGTTGGGTGGATGGGTGGATGGGTGGATGGGTGGATGGGTAATTGGGAATGGGTGATTTGGGATGGGGGCGGCATTCGGCTTTGCGACTGCGGCGATTGTGTACGGGCGCGGCATTCGGCCCTCATTTGTTGCGCTCAAGCATAACGTACCTGCCGAATGCCACGTCCCTACCCGCCATTACTAATTTTCAATTACCCATTCCCAATTTGCTACTGCCCGAACTCTAGACGCGCTCGCTCGACCAGTTCAGATGTGACAACATTGAGTTCGCCCGCCCGCGCCAGATGCTCGATGCGTTGGCGAGCCTGAGCACGGACAAAAAAGGGAATATTGCGTAATTTCGTTTCTGCTTCGGCAGACCACCGCAGTGAATCAGGATAATCTTGACTGGACATTTTATCTCTCGGATTCAATTCTTTCCAAAGAATACTGTCTATCTCGATTCTGCCTCATCGCGCATTATGAAATTTAAAGGCAGGGGTAGAGTGAGGGTGGATGGG
>JBIKWV010000491.1:0-4531 GCA_044356135.1 Elainellaceae cyanobacterium | reverse complement strand
TAGGGTCAAATTAAGACAAAGCTAGTGCTGAGCGACATAATTGAAGTTACT
The DNA here is from genome assembly GCA_044356135.1 of Elainellaceae cyanobacterium. Classification (GTDB taxonomy): domain Bacteria; phylum Cyanobacteriota; class Cyanobacteriia; order Elainellales; family Elainellaceae; genus CAZVXA01. The sequence goes on along the minus strand of JBIKWV010000491.1, from coordinate 4,480 downwards.
ACGAAGCTGGTTGAGTTCATTGGCAACTTTGAACAAGCCGATATTAAAAAGAGGGAAAGTATCGCGGAGTACTTTGCCCGAATTTCAGCAAGTCTTAAAGAAGTTTCGGAGCAGCTAGAGAAAAGAGATTTGCCATACGACAAGATCGCAGAGCTAAAAGATCTAGCCGAAGGACTTCCGTCAGCTATCGGAAAAGAGATAGGACAAGATGAAGCAATTCAGTTGTCGGAGTTACTGAGAAAGTCGGTTGATGGGAGTTTTGATGATCTCCATAACAGGAAAGATGCGGTAAGGCTTATAAAGGAGTCCGCTGGGAAGTTTGACAGCTTAGCATTTAGAGTAAAATATTTTGATTCTAAGTCTAAGTCTTTTTCAGGTTCACCAAAAGTAGTTGCTTTAGTGTCACTTACACTTGTAGGAATAGTTGTCTGGTTTTTGAGCCAAAGTGATTTGTTTCATCAGGACAGAGCAACCTCTATTTCAGCACCTACATCACCATCTCCACAAACATTACCTTCTTCACCCCCCTTCGAGCACTCCTCATCTAATCTCAGCTCAATTTTTATTGAGAACTCTGATCTTCTCGCCATCAACGGAACTTCTGGAATCGCAGTTGTTGATATTCAACATCGTGCTAATTGCGAAGCAAGCTATAACTGGCGCTTCAAATCATCTGAAGCTAATTCATTAGAAGAAAATGGTTCTGGCGAGCTATACGAACAATATGGCTCTACTGGAGTTAAAAATGAAGTTACTGATGTTGGAGGAAGCTTATATATAAACGCAGGTTCTTACAGCATACAGTGGTCTTGTCGTTCTGAGGATAGTGGTTGGGTCTATAATGATGATCCTTCAATAGAAATAAGTAAATTAAGCTCAATAAAGCTTGAAGATTTCAGGTTGTAAAATCTAAGTTAGTAATCTTGACTTGAGATTGCCTAACAATATGCCCTGAGTCCGACGAAGTCAAGGGGATTGATTTGTAATTTATTTTCGATTCTTTTCCTCGTCTTTATCTGTATCTTTTTTCGTCTTCTCTACCAAGAGAAACGCAGCACAAGTGTCTCAGTATTAAGCTCGTTTTTTACTCAATTCTGTTCTCAGAGATCTATTCTTTTCATCTTTTTTGTTGGTTTTCCTGACTCCTATTTTGTTTCCCCTACGATCGCCAGATTTTGTACGAGGGGAGAACCTTTTCGTTTCAGCGCCATCAAATATTTCACTTCGTCATACGGCTGATTGTCCTGCCAGCAGCGGAAAACGATGCGTATCCACTTGAATGCTAGTGCCCGGATCGCAGCTTGGTATGTTTTCCCTTTTTGGCGTTGCATCTGGTAAAATGCTTCGGCCCAAAAGGAGTGTTTGCGAGTTTGTAACGCCCATTCCACAAACGTCTGTCTGAGAAACTTCGGACAACTCCAGCGCCAATGCACCCAAGATTTTTGTCCACTACTCTCTTTCACAGGTGCAATTCCGGCATAGCGCAGGAGATCTTGAGCACTTTGGAATCGAGAACGTTGTTCTCCAAATGCTACCAGCAATCGAGGCGCGAGGTGAGGTCCGGCTCCAGGGAGCGCCGCAAACAATGCGGCATCCGGGTGAGTGACAAATAGCGCCTCAATTTTGGTGTTAAAAGCGGCAATGCTGGGCAGCAAGACTTTCAACTGGGCGATCAAGGCCGTGACCAGGAGTTGGAGCGGTTCGACCACTCCTTGATCTTCGGTCAACACGACCCCTTGCTGGATTTGCTCCAAACGACGGTTGATTGTCTTGGCCTGCACGACATGATGGGTCTTGAAAAACTGTTCGAGTGCTTCTGAGGATGCGGCTTGCGCAGACTTCAGGCTGGGATACTGGGTTAAGAAGTCGCAGAAAACTTGAGTGTCTTTGTCTTCAAACCAGTCCAACACTTGCGGATAGTAACTTTTCAACGCCGCCGTCAATCGATTGGTCAACCGTACTTTTTCAGCCACCAGGGTGCGACGACTTTCCACGAGATGTTGCAGCGAACGCAATTGGGCACTCCCCGGTTGCCATGCTTGCAGTTTATCGGGATGCTTCAGCAGCAAATCGACCAAGATTTTTGCATCGGCGGGGTCGGCTTTGGCACGAGAGGGGGCGAACGCTTGGCGATACTTGGCGACGGTGTGCGGATTGACTGGGTGAATGACTAAAAAGTCGTATTTGCAGAGCGCGTAGATCAAGGGATCACGTTTCTGTTCGGTGCAGAGGGCGATCGCACCAGTTGAAAATCGGTTTCTTAAACCTTCGACCCAATCGGCGATCGCCTCTGGTTGAGCAGCAATGACAGAATACTCAAACTGCTGAGTGCTTGGATCGAACAGACCCAGATCGTGTTTTTGGTCTGCCCAGTCGATGCCGACATAGGCAATGTAAGGGGTGGTTGCAGCCGCTGGTAAAGGATTGTATTGTTTCTGTTTCATAGGGATATCCTGAAAGAACGGGACTGAGAATAGACTCGAATGCCCGACTTCAATCGAAAGAGTTATGGCAAGGTTCGAGAACGCCTAGCCCTGAGAATTCGTCAGGTGAAGCAGGGGCAAGAGGTGAGTGCGTGCGATATTGTTATAGACATCGGGTGTCACCCGCTTGGAAAGTCGTCACTCGCCTCCTACGAGTCTGAAACAGAGTGTACTATTGATGTACTGCTCAATTTCACCCTCGTCCCCCCATAACCCTGCTGGAGCGGACTGACAGAAGTCTTGGTTGTGTTGCGAAGGCTACTTGCAGCCGCTCAGCAGGGACGATGCCGCTCGGAGATCGGTAAAAGTGTAACCAGAAACTTACTTGCTAGTGTTCAGAGATTAAGTTGGTGTGATTTGCTTGGTGTAACGGTGTTTTGAGATTAAGGACGGAGTGATTATGGAGAGCTATGTCTTTGCAAGATCTTGCTAACTTCTCTCAAATTGTGCAGGCTGTTTTGGTCATAGTGTCTCTGGGGTTCATCTGGTATCAGTTGAGGGAAGGAGTGAGATTAGCAAAGTCAGAAAATGCTCGATCTTTAGCAGAGCAGGCAGAAGCCTTCAATTCACTCATAATTCAGAATGCTGATCTTGCTGAGCTTTGGTACAGCTACGGTCAAAAGCTTGAGCAAGGTAACGAAATTGATCGATTACGTTACAGAGAGATGTTAGTTCAAAGTTTGATTTTTCATGAGTATATTTACCATCAATGGAAACATAAGCTGCTTGATGACGAAATATATCGTTCTTGGTCATCATATTTGGAGCATATCGTCCAAAGACACAACTTTGACGTGATTTCTAGCGGCATTCAAAACATTTTTCCTGGAGATTTTGGGCGGCATGTTAGTCAGTTACGAAAAAAATGCAAAGAGACTCGGCATGGTAGCAGCTAGAGAGCAAAAAAGGGCAGAAAAATCAGGTAATGTGTGATTATCTCTGCATCCTTTAGTTTTATGCCAACCCTCTATGCTGCGTTAATATTGAGCTATGACCTCTGACGGTACCTTACAGATTATGGCAGACCGCTCTAGTTCACCTCCAGCCTCTCTCGAATCGCTGCTGCATGAAATTGAGGCAACGCCCAGAGAGTATTGGGCTGATTTGCTGGATGCCTTGCGACAGTTTCGACAAAAAATTCCATCTACTGCTTTACCTGTTATTGATGCTGAGCAAGCCCGGAAAAATCAAGCAGCGATCGACCTTTTAGACTCTTGGCTGGATGATACCGAAGATGCATCGGAACATCAGCAGGCTTGGGAATTTCTGAAAACCGCTCTCGATGAAGATCGGTTGTCCGATCGCCCCTTATTCCCATGAACCGTCTGATTTTGTTGGATTCTGGACCACTGGGAATGGTCACGAATCCAAAAGCTACAGGTATTCCCCTTGATTGTCAACTCTGGCTAAAATCCCTCTTACGACGAGGAGAGCGAGTTGCCATTCCCGAAATTGCGGATTATGAGGTGCGCCGTGAACTGCTTCGCGCAGGGTTATTGCGAAGTTTGCGTCGGCTTGACAACTTGAAGCAAACGCTCGATTATATTCCGATTCAAACAGATACTATAGCGGTTCTCGCTCGAGTGAAGTACAGATTTTGTGAGAGAGCCGCGCTCCGCGCGGCTCTCTCACAAAATCTGTACCTTATACAAGCACGAAGCGCTATATGTTGCTAGCGGCTGAATTGTGGGCAGAAGCGAGGAAAACTGGACAGCCGACCGCAGACGCTAAAGCGTTAGATGGAGATGTGATTCTGTCTGCTCAATCCCGTCTTCTGTGCAATGGGACAACCGAGGTAATCGTTGCGACAACAAACATCGCTCATCTGTCCCGATTTATCACGGCTTTGGATTGGCAAACCATTGAATGAACTTGTTGGTGAGCGGTTGCTGCATAATCGGGTCGCCGGAGGGTTTTCCCCTCCAGCTCCCACACCACCCATCATGCGGGTCTCCCCTAAAGGGACTTCCATTGGGCGCGCAATGGGCGGTTCATGA
>JBIKWV010000750.1:0-3460 GCA_044356135.1 Elainellaceae cyanobacterium | reverse complement strand
GCTTGGCGCGGCGAAGCCGCGCCAAGCGAAACCTGGGATTTTAATAAACAGCAGATCCCTAAGTGGGCGTGGAAAAAGTCCGGTTACAGGAGGGTGAACACCGTCAATTCCGGGGGGCAAAACAGTCTTCCTGGACTGTAGGTTCCCAGACCTCGATTCACATAGAGCTGATTGCGTCCGACGCGATGTAGCCCCTGTGCCCATTCCCAGTGCTTCAAGATTTCTGAACACTCGTTGCTCATCATCGGAAGCCTAACCCGAATGGCCTTTGGAATGTATCGACGAGCGCTGAAATAGAGTTTCGGTAGTGGACCAAAGCCGGGGATCACGATCTGCCCACCGTGGGTATGGCCCGATAGTTGCAGGTCTACCCGCCACTTTGCCAGTCGTTCAGCCGTATCCGGATTGTGGGACAGCACAATGCGTGGGACTTCGGGGGCGATCGCCTCCATCACTGCCGCTGCGTTGAACTCCTTCGACCAGAGATCCGCCAGCCCGACCACCGCCAGTTCCTCCCCCAGCGGGTAAACCACCTGATTTATCAGCACCGTAATCCCGACTTCCTCCAGCGCCCGAATCACGGTTTCCTTCGCCCCCCGTCGCATCGTGTCGTGATTGCCCAGCACGGCAAAGATGCCGCTCCGATTCTGGAGTTGCCGCAGCCTGCGGGCCAGAGCGTAGGCGGGAGCCGGATCATGGGTGACAAAATCTCCGGTGAGGGCAACCAGGTCGGGACGGGCGGCATTGCTGGCGGCGATCGCCTGCTCCAGCAATTCTTCGGACAGCCGCAGGCCGTCGTAGTGAAAGTCTGACAGTTGAGTCACCCGGCAGCCCTTGAGCGCCTCGGGGAGATTGGGAATTTTGATGCGAAGGGTTTCGACGCTGAGGGAACCTGTGAACAGACTTGGCATAGGGAACCGCAGGACTATTCACTTACCGTAACTCAGCCCAGTTGAATCGACTAGCTGGGGCCAGCGATCCCCTTGCTCTGCCAGATCGATTATTGAGTGAACCAGCAGCCATTATGCGGGGAATTCCCTGGGCAAGAATGGGGGATCCGTGTGATTCCTCCTTCAGTTGTGGGCATTCTGATGAGTGAAGCGTCAGGGTCCTTCCCCTAACCCCTTTTACTCAATGGAAGAACGCCCTTACTACAGTGATTTTTCTCTGCCTGCTGACCTAACGAAACGACAGGCAGGATGTTCTATTGTTGCATTTCCCACAGCGGTCACAATCTACCTGAATCTGGACTATAACGGACGAATTTTAGCGGCGAACGCGACTGTATCGACTCTGGGTTATGGGGTCGAAGAACTGGTGGGGCGATCGCTGCTGTCCCTGTTTGGTGCCAACGAGCAACGGTTGGTGCAGTCTGCCCTGAAACAGGTGCAGCAACGGCAAACTGAGTACACCTGGGAAGGACAGATACGCTGTGCCAACGGCACGGTTCTACCAACCAGCAACACGCTGCAATCCTGGGTTGGAGTTGATCAATCGCCTGCGCTGCTACTGATCTGCCATCTCCGACCGACCGATCCCCTATCGAGAGCAGCACTGCGCCAGGATTGGCAACACTATGGGTTCACTCTGCTGACCAGCTTTGTTCAACAAATCCGCCAGTCGTTCGACCAGAAGCAGATTCTCAGAGCTACTGCTGAGCAAGTGATGCAGATTTTTCAGACCGACCGGGCGCTGGTTTATCGCATCTATGGCAACACCGGAAGCCTTGTTGTGGAATCCACCGCCGCTGGTTGCGAGACGATCACCCACAAGCCTTTCCCTGAGATCGTGATCCCGGAGGCGCTGCTCAGTTTAGAGGAGGGGCAGGTGTGGGCGATCGCCAACCTGGATCAGGTGATTATGCCTGCTCACCTGAAGCAGGCGCTGCGCCAGAGTGGCGTGCAATCAATTCTGGTGGTTCCACTCCGTCAGGGAGAGCATCTGTGGGGGCTGCTGGTTCTGCATCAGTGCCATACCCCCCGTGTCTGGACAAACTGGGAAACCGAATTGCTGGGGCAACTGGCAAGGCAGGTCGAGATCACGTTGGAGCAATCTGAACTCTATCAGCAGGTGCAACGCCTCAATGTAAACCTGGAGCGGACGATTCAAAAGCGTACCGCTGAGCTACAAATTGCGTACAACTTTGAGGCCACACTGAAGCGCATTACCGACAAGGTGCGCGATAGCCTGGACGAGGATCAGATTCTCCAGGCTGCGGTTCAGGAATTGGCAACCGTTATCGGAGTGGGAGCCTGCAACGCGGCTCTGTACGACCTGGAGCAATCTAGCTCCACCATTCGCTACGAATACACCACCACGGTTTCACCCTCCCACGGGCGCACCTCCCAGATTTCGGCCTTCCCTGAGATCTACGGTCCGTTGCTCCAGGGGCAGTGCGTTCAGTTCTGCTCGGTAATGCCCAACCCGGTGCGGGGACATGTTTCCATGCTGGCTGCCCCGATTTTTGACGACCAGGGGGTGCTGGGAGATCTGTGGCTGATCCATCACAAATACTATGCCTTTACCGACCAGGATATCCGGCTGGTACAGCAGGTCGCTAACCAGTGTGCGATCGCCATTCGTCAGGCGCGCCTGTTCCAGGCAGTCCAGGGGCAGGTGGATGAACTGGCCCGCCTGAATCGCCTGAAGGACGATTTTCTCAGCACGGTTTCCCATGAACTGCGCACACCCATGTCGAGCATCAAGGTTGCTATCCAGATGCTCGAAATTACCCTCAAGCAATCGGGCATTCTGGACCAGCCTGACCATCGGGCCACACGCTATTTCCGCATCCTTAACGACGAGTGTCAGCGCGAAATTAATCTAATCAACGACCTGCTGGATCTGTCCCAGATCGAAACCGGGTCGGAACAGATCAACCTTTCCCCGGTGTATCTCCAGGATTGGCTGCGATCGATCGTGCAATCGTTTGAGGAACGCGCCCAGAACCATCAGCAAAGCCTGACGCTACAGGTCGCCCCAGAACTGACGACCACCACCGTTGATGTGGCCAAACTGGAACGCATTCTGAGGGAACTGCTGACCAATGCCTGTAAATACACCCCCAGCGGTGGGCAGATGGTTGTCCAGGCGAAACTCGTAGAACCGTCGGGTGACGCGCTTCCCAGTCTCCAGTTAAACGTGAATAATACGGGAACTGAGATTCCCCCGGAGGAGTGCGATCGCATTTTCGAAAAGTTCTACCGCATCCCCAATAATGACCCCTGGCAGTACGGCGGTACCGGGTTAGGGCTGGCACTGGTGAAAAAACTGGTCGAACACCTGGGTGGCAGGATTGCGGTTCACAGTCAATCCGGTGAGACCTGCTTTACGCTGGAAATTCCGCTGTGTGGTTGATCAGGCGAAGCTGCTGCAAAGGGTAGCGGTTGATCATGAACATCAGTCAACAATTAATTGGGTGCATCCCAGTTTTGCGAGTGGCGCGGGCGAAGCCCGCGCC
>JBIKWV010000490.1:0-4542 GCA_044356135.1 Elainellaceae cyanobacterium | reverse complement strand
TAGCATTCGGGCAGATCAGTCATGGGGAAGTCATAGGCTGTAATACCCGAATGCTAAACCCGCACGGGTAGATGGGCGTTGCGGTGAGGCTTCGACGGTGAGATTCAGTCGAACCGCGATGAGTCGAACCGTGGATGGGGGCGATCGCGTAGGGGCGAAACGGTCGTTCGCCCAATTCGGTGGGAGGGATGGGTAAATGGGTAATAGGTGATAGGTAATGGGTAGGGGCGCAGCATTCGGCAGAGACGGTATAGTTGAGCGCAGAACTTCATGGCCGAATGCTACGCCCTTCCATACCTGTCGCAGTCGAAAAACCGATCGCCACGCCCAATACATTTGCCGTAGTTGAAAGGCCGAATGCCGCGCCCGTATCCATCATCCCGTCATTCCCAGTCACAAATCCTTAAAATATCTACTAATAATACAAAGCGCGTACTATGAAACGATCGATCCTCCCCATCATCGTCCTGAGTATTCTTCTAGCAACCCTCCTGCCGCCTGAGCCAGTTCAGTCGCAGACGGTGATTGAACAAATTCAGCAGCTCTTTACGCGACGACGACCCCAGGGGAGAGCGGCGGGGCGATCGCGGGGGGGAGCGATTCGAGACGAGTGTGCTTACATTGGCGATCGCCCCCTCGCAGCCCTGATTCCCCAGAGCAATGTGGGAAAAACGCTGGAGGGGCGGCCCACCTTCTGGTTCTATCTGCCATTTGGCCGATCGGATAAAGTGCAGACCGCTCGATTCATGCTGCTGGATGAAGATCTAAACCCTGTTTTCCCTGTACCCATCCCAATCTCAATGCCATCTGAAGGGGGCATTGTTAGTTTTCAGCTACCGGAGGAGGTGCCTGCACTTCAGGTGGGCAAGTCCTACAACTGGTATTTCTCGGTGGTTTGCAATACCGACGTACCATCCGCCAATCCGCGTCTCTCTGGCTGGATCGAACGGGTCGCGCCTGCCGTCGATTTGAACCATCAGCTCGTCACCACGCCATCCCCGGATCAGTACACCATCTATGCGGCCAGCGATCTCTGGTTTGAGACTGTTACCCAACTTGCCCGCTCAAAGACCACTCACCCCTCCGCATGGATGCAACTCCTGGAGTTGTTTGACCTGGAGGCGATCGCCCCCCAACCCGTCACCGCCCTCCAGGTACAGCGCTAAAGCCAGCTTCCCACCAGAATAAACGGTGCCCAGTACAAAGGATGCGCCGTATTCGGATCCCCCAGCAACTTCACCTGCGCCCGCCGCAAAGCCTCCGCCCTGGAAATCCCCTGCCGCAGTGACTGATAAAATTCAGCGGTGAACTGCACCCCCGACTCATCATCCAGGCTCCAGAGGGAGGCGATCGCACTCCTGGCTCCAGCACGAATGGCGCTTCCGGCAATGCCCAGCACCTCCCGCTCATTTCCCGTGGCGGTGCGGCAGGCGCTGAGGATCAGCAGTTCAATCGGGCTGACCGCGTTGCGCGTGCGGAACAGGGTTCCCAGATCATCAATGGTGACTTTGCTTTCTGCCGTCAGCAGGAAGGTGGCGTCGCGGGTTGCGCCAAAGGTGCCGTGGGTGGCCAGGTGAACGATAGAGGGGAGGGTCTGGTTCAGCTCCCGGTTGAAGTTGGGGCGAGTGAATTCCTCGTCGCGCAGCAGGGTATGGGGTATTCCGGTGCGCTGGATTGCGTCCAGTTCAGCGTTGACGTTCTCCAGTTTGGCAAAGCGATCGCGAAACTCTGGAGGCGGCACCGTCAGACTGGTGGCCAGCACCCGCTGGTCTGATGGGGGCAGCGTTTGAGGATTGGCAATTTGCAGACCCAGGGTTTGGGCGGTGGCAAATCGCTCGACCAGATACCGCTGGCCATCGTAGATCGCCGCCATCGGGATATTGCGCAGTGCGCCATCCAGCACGAATACCAGGGTTTTGATCTGCTTCTGGGTGAGTTGGGTTGCAGCGGGGGCAATCAGCCAGTCGTAGATCTGCCTCCCCTCTCGTTTGACCGCCTGAAACGTGTATGCCTCCTGCAAGTCCAGTTGGAGCTGTCGCAGAATCGCATTGATGCGCTCGCCCCCAATTCGGGTCGCAGGATAGTGAACCAGATTCGATTCTCCCGGCAGCTTCAGAATCACCTCCAGGCGATCGCTCAGGATAATCGGGTAAATCACCGCTGCGGTGGGATCCAGCCGATCGACCACCTGATCCACCAGCGCAGCATCGGCACAGGCGGTTTGCAAAAAGTTTTCCAGCTCGGCAGCTCGCAGTGCCTCAATCACCTGACGGGCTTCCTGGAGGCGCGGTTGTTCCGGCGTGTCAGCGGGCTGGAGCAGCAGATCGACCAGGGTGCGGTAGACGGGCTCCACCTGCTGCCGGAATGAGAATTGCACATCGGGGTTGGCGCTGGCCAGGTCGGTTCGCAGCGATCGCAGCCGCTGAAAGGCATCTCGATAGGCGGTGATCGCCTTCTCTTTCTGGCCCTGCGCCTGGTAAATTCGCCCAATCTGCCAGTTCCACTGATAGCTGATGTCGCTGGCGTTGATGGTTTCTGCAATCAGCAGCGCACGCTGCGTCAACTCAACCGCCTCGGCCTCCTGCCCCGCCTGTTCATAAACGGTGCCCAGCGTTCCCAGACTGTAGGACTCAGCACGGCGATCGCCCAACGACCGGGCCTGCGACCCTGCGGTCCGTAGCAGCGACACAGTTGTAGCCTGACGCGCATTACCAGCCTTCAGGAGGCTTTGAACGTAGTTAATTCTGTCATAGATATTTGCCCGCGAGGGGGGCAGGGCCGCAAGCTGGGACGAGAGTTCCTGCTGAAGGGTATCTGGAATGGGTTGTCTGGCCTCCGTGAGCAAGCTGAACTGGTTGAGCTGTGCTCTGAGGCGAGTGGCAGGATGGGTGCTGGCCTCGGCGTAGAGCGCCAGCGCTGCGGCCTGGTCTCCCTGGGCGCGACGGGTATTTCCCAGACTGAGCTGGGTGGCGGCGATCGCCTCAGGCTGTTGCAGGCTGCGGGTGATTGTTAAACTCTGCTCCAGTACCCGCTGTGCGTCTTCCAGACTGCCAGCCACCCGCAGCGCGTCACCGAGACTGCGCAGGGCGATCGCCTGATTGAGAGAATTCGGCTGCTGCGAAAGGGTGCGGTTCACCTGGGTCAGGGTGTCGATGGCGCGGCGAAATAAACCAAGCGATCGCATGGCCTGTGCCTGATTCAGTTGAGTCTGCACCGTGCCGTCGAGGTCGTTCAATTGCTGAAACAGATCGGTGGCTTGCTGCCAGGTCAGGAGCGCCTCCTGGGATTGTCCCAGACTGTACTGGAGCCGCCCCTGGATGTTGAGCGCCTGAGCCAGTGTCCGCTGTTCATCCGTTGATGAGGTTTGGGCAGTCAGCAGGCTGAGGCTCTGGGCGATTGCCTGCTGAGCAGCGTCCCACTCGCTGAGCTGCTGCAAACTCAGGGAAAGGTTAGCCAGCGCCATTGCCTGGGCAGGGCGATCGCCACGGACTGCGGCTTCCTGTGCTGCCTTTTGAAATGCTGCTGCCGCTGCCTGATATTGCTCCTGACGATAAAGGTCGCGGGCAGTCTGATCGGGCGCTGTTGCAGTGATCACCGGGGAGATAGGGGCGATCGCCTGCGAGCGCTGGAGGGGCAGCAGCAAACAAACGACCAGAGTGAGGCAGGCCAGGAGAAGGGAGCGCTGTCGGGGCGATCGCAGCAAACGCAGAACAGTCTGTTTCCAATAGCGGGATTTCCAAAATCTCAACTGACCCCACCCGAACGGTTTGGTTGGTATTGTCATGTTCCGTCGAAGTGGCCTGTTCTGCATGATCATCGCTCACTTGTACGGGCAAAGGGGCAGGCCGTAGGAGCCATCTGGGGAGAACCGCTGGCCACCAGGGTGACGCGACCATCGGCGGTTTTGACCCAGCCGCCTGCTTCGGTAATGGTGTCAACTGGGATAGCAGCATGGGGAATGGGGGATCCCTCGGCAAGCTCAGGAACAGCGGCATGGGGAATGGGAGATGGCGTCACAAGATCAGCGTTGACACCATCCACGCTCAGGGGTTCACCCGGTGCGGTGGGAAGACCTCCTCGGCCAGAGACCACAAACTGGTTTGGATTGGTTGCCGCTGTGGAATTGCTGCCGCAGACGGGGAGGACGACCTGACGGATTGAGTCTGGAGGGGACTGGAATTGTAGCAGGAAGGTGTCCGAGGGGGTGTCGGGGCGCTTAGATAGATCACGCGGTAAAGGGGGAATGCCATCGTCATCGGGGAAGGGCGGAATCTGCACCCCACCGCTGCCGCTGAGGTCGTTGCTGGAATTGTTGCGCAAATCCCTAAAGGAAAGTCCCTGACGCAGTTGAAACCCATTCACCCGTCCTGTGATTGAGACTTGACCGCCGTTACCCGTCGCTGCGGCAATGATGTCGCTATTGTTGGCAGTGGCAGCCTCAACCTGCCCTCGATTGGTTTGAATCGTAATATTTCCACCGCTGCTGGACACGCCCGATGATTCAAACCCTGCTCTTGTCGAGATCAAACTGTTGCGGCCCAT
>JBIKWV010000488.1:0-4545 GCA_044356135.1 Elainellaceae cyanobacterium | reverse complement strand
AAAACCCTTACTGAGTTTGTGAGAGAGACACGTGGAGCGCAGATCTCTCACAGAAACCTGTGGTTCGCCTGAGCACGAATCGCTATACAGCACTTTGCAAGTGCATCTGGTACAAACTTTGTGTTGAGAACCGCGCTCCGCGCGGTTCTCAACACAAAGTTTGGTTTTAGTTCAGCGCAAAGCGCTGTATGCAGCACTTATAGTGCGAAAGGGGATACTTTCGCGCCTAAACTTTATTACTCGGGAAACTTTTTTAAGAAAATAATGAAGACTCCGTAAAAGTACTGGAACAAACAGGACGCGGAGTGATATTTTTTCTTCGTTGGTCAGTATTTTCCACCAGGGATATCAAAAGGTTGTTGTCGCTCAACCGATTAGCCCCAGTCGATGCAGGAGTCTTGATGCTCAGGGATAGGGCACCTGCCACCATCCAGTTTCCACAGGATGACTGTGGTTAGGCTCGTTCAGCGATCGAATTCTTTTCTACGCTTCCATATTTGCCAACTTACCCACAGTTCCTCTGGGCTACTTCGGGCTGTTCGGCTGTCGCTTCTCTGCACGTTTAAGAAGAACTCTCTATGCAACAGTTTCGTGAACACATTCTTGGTCATTTCCTGACCCCGGTTAACCTGACGCCTGCCCGATCGATTCCCTCAGCAAACCTCATCGGAGCATCTGTGCCTGCAACCGCCGATCGGTTTCGCCTGAATCGATCTTCGAATCGTCCTGCAGCGCAACGTCTGGTCTTTATTGATGCAGGGATTGAAGCCTCCCAGAGTCTGGTGTCCGGTGTCTTGCGCGGCAGTCGAGTCGTGATCCTGGATAAACGACGGGATGGCATTCAACAAATTAGCGAAACGCTAGCGAACTATCGCAACCTCTCAAGTTTGCACATTGTCTCGAACGGCAGAGTCGGAACGCTGGAACTGGGGAACACGCTGCTCAATACGCGCAACCTGGCCCAATATCGAGGGGCGCTCCAGAACTGGCGGCAATCGCTCAATCAGCGAGCAGAAATCTTCCTCTACGGGTGCAACGTTGCTCAGGGGGGGCAGGGAGCCGCATTTGTGCGACGGTTGGGGCAGATGACGGGCCGCGCGATCGCCGCTTCCACCGACCTGACGGGCAACGCAGCCCTGGGAGGCGATTGGAACATGGAGTTCAAGACGGGCCAGATTCGCTCCGGGTTAGTCTTCAGCACCCAGTCGATGCTGGCCTACCAGGGCATTCTCGACCTGGGAGTTGGCCTGCGAGGGGAATACTTTGACAACATCGACTTCACCACTTCCCGTCTGACGCGCACGGATGCCACCGTCAACTTTAACTGGGGCAGCGGCTCTCCGAATACGGCGATCGCCCCTGACACCTTCTCCGTCCGCTGGACAGGCCGAGTGCAGCCTCGCTTCAGCGAAACCTATACCTTTTTCACCAATTCGGATGACGGCACTCGCCTCTGGGTCAACAATCAATTGGTGATCAACAACTGGATTGACCAGGCAGCCACCGAGCGCAGCGGCACCATTACGCTGGAGGCCGGACGACTCTATGATATTCGCCTGGAATATTACGAGCGGGGGGGGGCGGCATCCTCCCGCTTGAGCTGGGCCAGCCGTTCCCAGACGAAAGAGATTATCCCTCAGTCGCGCCTCTATCTGCCGATCGCTCCCACCGCAGCGCTGGCCCCAGTTACCGTTGCCACCGTCGGTGCCACCACCCAACGCTTCAGCGTGACCTACAGTGATGACACAGGCATTCTGGCATCCAGTCTGGACGGCAACGACATTGTGGTCACAGGACCGAATGGATTCAGGCAAGCCGCCTCCCTGGTGAGCGTGAGTCCCACGGGCAACGGTACACCCCGGACGGCGACCTACAGCATCACGGCTCCCGGTAGCACCTGGGATAGTGCCGACAACGGGACTTACACGATCGCCCTGCAAGCCAATCAGGTGCGAGATCTCAACACCACTCCCGCCGCTGCAAGCACGTTGGGCACATTCCAGATCAGCATCGCCGCTCCACCCTCAGGAAACGGTACTGGTCTGCGGGCAGAATACTTTGACAACATCGACCTGACCGCGTCGGTCGCCGTTCGTACCGATGCCACGGTGCACTTCACCTGGGGAACAGGCGCACCGCTGTCTTCGATGGGCGTTGACACCTTCTCTGCTCGCTGGACGGGAGAGATTCTACCCCGCTTCAGCGAGGTTTACACCTTCCAGACGACCAGCGATGATGGCGTCCGTCTCTGGGTCAACAATCAACTGCTGATTGATCGGTGGATTGATCAGTCTGCAACCGCCTGGACGGGAACGATTGCGCTGGAAGCTGGACGCCGCTACAGCCTGCGGATGGAGTATTACGAGAACGGTGGGGATGCTGTCGCCGCTCTGCGCTGGGCCAGTCCCAGCCAACCACTGGAAGTTGTTCCGCAATCCCAACTGTTTCCAACGGAGCCTGGCACGATCGCTCTCAGAGACAGCGCAACGATTTTTGTGGGTGAGGCGGCTGGCTTTGCGACGGTAACTGCTGTCCGCACTGGAAACACCCAGGAGCGGGTCACCGTGGAGTACACCACCAACGAACTGGGTGGTACAGGCTCGGCCACTGCCAATGTGGACTTCACTCAACCCACATTGAACGGTAGAGCCAACACCGGGCAGTTTGTATTTGAAGTGGGAGAAACCACAAAGACATTTACGATTCCGATTACGAATGACTCCCTCGTGGAAGGCAATGAAAGCTTTGCCATCGGTCTGCAAAATCCCAGTTCCGGTTCCCTGGGCGCACCCCGCACCGTGTTGATCACGATTGTGGACAACGATAGCGCCAATACTCTTTCTTTCAGCGAACCCGCCGTGACGGTTTCTGAGGGGATAGCAACTGCCACGATTACGGTGCAGCGCAGCGGCGATGTGAGTGGAACGGCCTCCGTCAATTTCGCCACCAGCAATGGAACGGCGATCGCAGGATCAGACTACACCGCTACCACGGGTACCGTCACATTTGAACCAAATCAGGTGACCCGAACCATCGCGGTTCCGATCACGAATGACGCTCTGGGTGAGGGCAACGAGACATTTAACGTGACCCTGAGTACTCCGGTAGGTGCCGCTCTGGGCAGTCAGAATACCTCCACCGTAACCATTCTGGACAATGATCTGGCGCTGGGGACGCTGCTCCGTCGGACGGCGGTATCCGGTCTGACTCAGCCCACGGCAATCGACTGGACGCCCGATGGGCGCTACATGCTGGTGGCTCAGCAGAATGGAGTGGTGCGCCTGGTTGAGAACAACACACTGCGATCGACGCCCCTCATTGATCTGTCGGCGGAGGTAAATGGGACGCGCGATCGCGGCCTTCTCGGTCTCGCAGTTCATCCCCAGTTCTCCAACGGTAGCCCCTTCATTTATCTGCTGTACACCTACGACCCACCGGAGACGGCGACTCGGACAGGGCTGGGTGGCCCCAACGGCAACGGCAACCGTCCGTCACGACTGGTGCGCGTGCGGGTCAACCCCACGACGATGGTGGCGGAGCCAGAAGCCCCAACGGTGCTGGCGGGAACCAATAGTACCTGGGCCTTCACCAGCCGTCCTGAAAGCAACAGCACAGGTGATATCGCCATCCCCCCCTCCGGGATTGTGAATGGCACGACAATTACGGCCCCGGCCAGCCTGATTGAAGTTGGCCCCCAGGACAATGACCCCGATCGCGCCGGTATCCAGAACCAGAACATCCGGGATTACCTGGCGACCGACAGTGAATCGCACACCATTGGAGCGGTCCACTTTGGCCTGGATGGATACCTCTACCTCAGCAACGGCGATGGCACCTCCTACAACTTTATGGACCCCAGGACGGTGCGAGTTCAGGACCCCTCTAATCTGTCGGGGAAAGTGCTGCGAATTGACCCGATCACGGGGGCAGGTGTCACAGGGAATCCCTTCTTCAACAGCAGCGACCCCAACAGCAACCGCTCGAAGGTGTTCTATTCTGGTCTGCGCAACCCCTTCCGGTTCACCTTCGACCCGGTGACTCGTCTCCCGGTCATCGGTGATGTGGGCTGGAATTCCTGGGAGGAAATCAATACCGGAACACCGGGGTCAAACTTTGGCTGGCCTTATCTGGAAGGGCCGAATCGCACGGGCAGCTATCAGAACCTGTCGCAGGCGATCGCCTTCTACAACAACGGCAACCGCAACAGCCCGACTGATGCGTCCGCAGTGTTCCCTATCCTGTCGCGCAGCCACGGTGCCCCCGACAACGCCAACGCGATTATGGTGGGTGACTTCTACAACAGCAACACGCTGATGTTTGGTGATATCAACGGCGGTACGCTGTACGCGGCAACCCTGAACGATGCACGGCAGGTGACGGGAGTCCAGGTGTTTGACTCTGGCGTCTCCTTCGTAGTGGACATGGAGATGGGACCGGATGGCCGTCTGTATGGGGTGAACCTGGTGAGCGGCACGATTCTGCGCTGGGACCCGGCATAATCTTATACCTGCCTGAAAACCCAAATATTAGAAGGCGCGACGCTAC
>JBIKWV010000487.1:0-4557 GCA_044356135.1 Elainellaceae cyanobacterium | reverse complement strand
CTATCTTTAGAGCCTATCCGAAAACCCAAATGCTGTAAGGCGCGACCCTGTAGCGTCGCGCCTTACAGCATTTGGGTTTTCGGTTTTCGGATAGGCTTTTAGCTGGACTTTGTCCATTCAGGCGGCGTAGCACAACAGGCTGCACCAGCAGTCCAGTAAAGGGTTTGGTATTTTCACCCTATCGGTGGTTGCAGTAGACAGTGAGAAAAGTCGAGTCTGCCAAAAGCGTTGACGCACCAGGGCTAAGGCATCAGCGAAGGTGGGCAATGATTTCTCATACCAGGCAGTCTGCGGTAGGGCAACAGAGATCTGAGATTGAAGCTGATGCGCCAACAGGACGACGATTGAAAATAAAGCCAGTAACGCTGGAGTGGTGCGCAGGATCGCCAGGTCAGACCACTGCCTTTGCGTTTCTACCCCTAAATGGGCACGCACTTCCTCAAACGTCACCTCCACCTGCCAGCGTTGACGGAACCACAACAAGATTTGCTAATGTCTCCCGTTGCCGCAGGTAGCTACGTAGCACACAGATGTGCTCGTCCGGTCGAAACGACCCCGACAGCAATCCATAGCTGTGTAACTGTTGCAGCCCTTGGCAGTCTTTCACGTCACTTTTGCGTCCGGGCACCGCTTTGACTGCATGAGCATTCACCAACTTGACTTCAAAGCCGCGGCTCTCCAAAATCTGGAACAGGGCAATCCAATAAACCCCAGTGGACTCCATTGCCACTGTCTTGCTCCCACACTCCGTCAACCAGTCCGCTAACCGATACAGCTCAGTGGTATAGCAACCAAACTCCTGCACTGTTTGTTCCGCTGCCCCAGAGGCCACACAGACCCAGTGCGAAGTCGCACCAATATCAACCCCAGCAGCATGGGGATTGAGTTACTCTAGCTCCGGTCGCTGTTCACGCTGTGTCAACCCAGGTGCTACTGACGCACGCTTGCGGGGGCGTCGCTTCATCGCTCACCTCCTTAAGGGACAACAACAAGCGCCTTGACCTGGGAAGGGCGATAAGCCATTCTTCTAAACGGGATAGGCATCACTGCCTTCACCAGTGGTCTCTCCATTCATCCCAGAACCATGCTCTGCATCGGGCTAATTTGCTCCAGTGGCGCACCGCCTATAACTGTCAAGGCTAGTCATAGTTTATCTCCCTTGCGACTGCCGTTAAACACTGGCAAGGGCAGCACAATCCGCTGCCCCTGCTAGTCCTCCAACCACTGGGGCTTGCCAATTTAAGTTTCTTCCGCCCCTTTCCTTATCCAAAGGATTGGGTGACATGCTCTGCGGTGAACCTGACCCTGCTTAGTTTCATATTTCTCAGGGGCGTCGGGGTCGTCGCTGCCGCACTCGTTCCGCCTTATCTCGCTCGTAGGCGATCAGCCTGCCGTAGAACTCATGTTTGCCCAGGTTCATCGACAGGTAAACGTGCTTGCGGGCATTGCCAAACCCTTTGCGACGGAAAAAACGAATCGCGGGTTCATTGGCCGGGTCTGTGTCTACCAGCATGAACCGTACTCCCTCCTCGATCATGCGTTCCACCATCTTATCTACCAGTTTGTCGGCCACCCCTCGCCGCTGAAACTGAGGACTGACGCCCAACCAGATAATGTAGCCGTAGACCCACGAGGCTTTGTTAATTACGGTTCCTAGCACAAACCCAGCGAGTTCTTCTTCGATCTCTGCCACCAGGCAATATTCCGGGTCAGTGTTGTAATGGCCGATCACCTCCCACTCGTCCCAGGTGCGGTAGAGAGAGGGGTAGAGGTCACTGGTAAACAGCCGCTCCCCTAGATGAAATACTGGGGCAATATCATCGATATTCATCTCCCGAATTTCAACTGGGGACGAAGGGCTGGTGTGGTTGGGCGAATCGGTTGCCGTCATGGGCGATCGCAAAAAATCCCTGAGAAATAGCCCCATTCTACGTTGGGCATAGAGCTTTGGAGAGATATGTTTCACACGTCTCTCAACCAATCATCTTACGGTGTATTGGAAGGGCTGAGCTGTCTGCTGCTGCGAGGGCTATTGGGATTGTTCACCTCGATCATGTTCAGGTCGTCCAGCGTCTGCACCGTGATCACCTGCGGTGGAGTTGCATCCGGGGGATAAAGGAAATCGACCTCCACCAGACGGCGATCGCCTCTGGGTATATTCAGGGTCACCAGTGGCTGGCCCTGTTGCCCCCGGCGATGGATGATATGCAGGTATCGTGTTTCGGTTCTGCCCAGATCACTGGTATAGCGAATCCGGACAGTACCTCTGAAGAACACCTGGTCTTCTGGAGGGATTGAGAAGCGCAAGGCTCGGCCCTGCAAGCTTTCGTCCTTAATCGGGGTCTGGAACAGAATGGAGACGGATTGTGCGTTGTCCGAGTTGTTGTAGAGCGGCAGCGACAGATTGTAGTGAACCGCGTAGTTGCCGTGGGCGCGGTAGGCCGTGTCGGGGTAGCGCCGCAGCATGGGAGCGCTCTGGATTTGCCCCGTTCCCAGGGTGCCCCGGTCAATGGTGCTGAGTACGTAGGAAACCGAATTTCCCCGACGCGGAATCGTCAGGCGTTCGCTGCTGGAAGAATCCGTAATCCGGGCGCTCCAGCGCGACCCCTGCGAAACGCCTGCAACCCGACCGTAAAAGAAACGGCTGACGTTACGGTTGGTGGGCGGGGTGGGGGTGCGATCGCGCGGCCCTGCCACATCCCCCTGCACCAGCAGAGACAACCATTCGGATAGCGTGGGTGCCCGTTCACTGCCGTTGGGATTGAGCCGTCCGTACATGGCGAGGCTGGCGACGTAAACAGGCCCACTGCTGTTCAGATACATCAGCAGGGTGCGTCCGTTCAGGGGACTTGCGGTATTGCGGCGGGGGGGTGGAGTCGCTGGGGTGTTGGGCTTGGTTGGCTCCGTGTCCAGGCTGCCCCCTTCTTCGGTTTCCACCTCATTGAGGAATTGGGGCAGCGGAACGCCATCCTGAAGCGCCCGCAAACTACGCAGCGGAATCGGAGCATTCAACAACAAATAGGTTCGACCCGGACGCAGGATGAGTCGCTGGGGCACGAAGGATTGGCTTTGACCGCGCAGAATGTCATTCATTGTGCGGCTACCAGGCCCTGCAAAAACCGAACCCATCGGATTGGCGACGTAGGAGGGCAGGTTGTTGAATGGGGCTTCCTGGCTGAGGTAGCTCACGGCCTGCTGGGCATCCAGGGTGACGGGTTCTTTGCCGGGGTTGTACACCAGAATGCCGAGAAACATGGTGCGCACGTCATCCGGTGTGATACCACGGGCGATGTGGTGCGCGAAAATGTCAAACCGTCCCTGAAACGGAAAATTGAGATGGGCTGAGCGGACCCGCATCCCATCCGAGGGAAAGGTAGATAGCAAAATACCATCACTCTGCACAACTTCGGGGCTGTTGCTGTTGAATACAGGTACCCGGTCAAGCTGCCCTGGCAGAGAACGAACTTCCTGGGGAAGTACCACCTGCGATACCTGAGGAGGGGGTTCGCTGGGAGGCGGAGGGGTGAAGGTTTGAGCCAGGGGCAGAAGCGATAGGAACTCTAGCATGAGGGACTGAAACGAACGTCAGCAGCTCTAGGGATATAAGGGTTTTTACTTTCTTTGAATTTAAAGAATCAACACAAAAGGAGGCCGACACCTAAAATAGCATCCCAGTTTGCATTTATCTTTAAATGCTGTGCACTTCATGGAATGTGGACTGTTCCATCAATCGAGCAATCCTCCCATTTTCCGGGAATTTTGACATTCCACCTGACGAAATGCAACAGCGAATGGATGCTAGCGTACCCACTTTCCCACGGTTCCCCGACAACTCAGCAATGATTCGATCCTGATTTTTGTGTTGGAGGCTACCTTCTGTGGAGGATACCCCATATATAGTGGTATGGCGCTTTACCGATTCTACGACTGGCGTTTTCTTCAGAAGTTTCCCTTTAGACAGTCCGTTCAGGCTGATGAAATGTTTGGCAAAGGGGACAGGCGAAGCTCGCCCTAACCTCATTAATCCCTCAGGGTTGCCCGATGAGTTGGTTTTGCGCAGATGCGATCGCTACGGTTATCGGTACAAATCCATCTCATTTCTCCGAGGTACTCCCGCCAGAACGCGATAGCGTTTGGCGGTGAGGGGGATAGGAGCGGTGATTAAGGGGGTTCGATACCCCCTTAATCACCAGGAGATTGCTGGTTCTCCACGTAGGCTTTAATCTGCTCCAACGTTGCACCACCCGTCGAAGCCACGAAATAGGCTCCTGTCCAGAAAAATTGCTTGTACTGCATATTGCCAATGCTAAACTAGTACAATGTTACTAGCCTATCAGTACAGGCTCAAACCGACTGCTGAACAGGCATCCACAATGGAGGTCTGGGGAGAGTTGTTGCGGCGGCACTGGAACTACGCATTAGGACAACGACGGGCGCATCTATTGGTTGGGGGAGTGAGTGGCAGCGATTAGCGAGAATAGAGGTAGGCAACAAAAAAGGGCAAACCTCAAAGGTCTGCCCCCACAACAAAAAACTACCTCTATGATAACCCCTGAT
>JBIKWV010000486.1:0-4560 GCA_044356135.1 Elainellaceae cyanobacterium | reverse complement strand
TCCGTCAGAAGTAACGTTATTGGTGGTGGGTGTCTCTACTCAGCCATTGGTGCCCAGATTTGGGACATCAGTGTAGGAATCCACTCTGTAACAGGAGATGTTTTCTTTCAGAGAATCATTGCAGAAATTGCCAATCGCGGAATTGATACCACTGGAGTCAGTGCCGTCCCTGGCAATGGGCTGGAACTTTGGCTGCTACACGAGAGCGAAACCGCCAAGCAGCAAGTTCCAAAATTATCATCTGCAAAGATTGCCGAACTCGATGCAGCAAGATCGCCATTGCCAGAGGCATACCGAAACGCAAAAGGATTCCATCTCGCTCCCCAAAGCGTAAACGGGCATTGGAAAAGCCTTCATTCTCTTCGGGATCTTTCCCTAAAAGCTTTTATCAGTCTCGATATTCAAGCAGATTCTATGATTGACAGTGTTCAATATGCCGATCTGTCTTTCTGCTCACAAATAAGCGCTTTTCTCCCTAGTCGTGAAGAAGTTACCCAAATTTGGAGAATTGATTGTTTACCAGAATGGATGAGGTTTACCAGTTCCAGTCATCAGTGCTGTGTCGCAGTCAAGATGGGCAGCGAGGGATCATTAGTACTAGATCCCTCCACTGGTCAAATCTTTCAAATTCCAGCTTGTAAAGCGGATGTGGTTGACACTACAGGTGCAGGAGATGCTTATTGTGGGGGCTTTCTAGCTGGCCTGGTATTCGGTAGAAGCATTGTGGAGTGTGCAGCAATGGGTACTGTTTCTGCGTCATTTATTGTTGAAGCATACGGAGCGTTAGACATATGCCCTCCCTCAAAAGCGCGACGTGATAATCGCTTGAAGGAGGTGCTTAGTAAGGTTTCTGCAGCAAGTGCGCCTGTTTAAGGTCGAGACGAACCTTGAAGAGGATTGAAGCAATGAGTATGATTTGCGCAGTTGAATAGAAGGCTGTGTGTGGGTGAGCGAAACGCACCCACACACAGCCTTCTATTCAATTCTTGTATTCTAAAATGTTGCCGAGGTCACATTACCTCAGCAAGTTGAAATAATGCAAGCCATGCGTATTTACAACACCCCCATCTGGCTTTGCCTTCAGGAGATTTTCAGCAATAAATCCGCTGGCGCTACCTGGGTGATCCCCCCGCACAGCAATGAATCCACCCACACAACGGGTAACTTCTCCTGCAGAAATCTCCGCAGACTAAAACGGCATACCGCAATTCTTTATTAAATCTTTTCGCAAATTCATGAAGTTCTGAAAAACTTAGTAGCTGCTTAATGATAACTTAACAGTCATTATCAAAAAATCAACACCAAAAAATAAAGTTCTTCATTACACAATTAATGGTGGACAGCGGAGGAGGAAGGGTGCTTTTATGTTTTCAAAACTGCCAGAGCGGCAAATGCATTGGACTCGCTGGATCTTGACTGTGGGTTGGCTCCTGTTCATTGCATCTCTCATTTATGATCCCTGGACATCGGCACTCACTGCACCTGATCATCCCTGGAGTCCTCTGCGGCTCTCTGATACCTGTGTCCAGGTACAGGGCCAATGCGTATCTCAGGCTCCTTACCCATTAGGAACGTTCCTCTTCTGGGGGACGACCATACCAGCCGTAATTTTCATTTTGCTCGTGTTCGGACATGAGCTATGGCGACGGATTTGTCCGCTCTCCTTTTTATCTCAGATCCCTCGTGCATTAGGGTGGCAACGGCAGCTCAAACGAGAGAACAAAAAAACTGGCAGAGTGCGCTACGAATTGGCGAAGGTTGACCAAAATTCATGGCTGGGTCGAAACTACTCCTATGTGCAATTTGGTTGGCTGTTTGTAGGATTGTGCGGACGTCTTTTGTTTTTCAACGCCGATCGCCTGATACTGGCGGGGTGGCTATTATTCACAGTGGCAGCGGCCATTACAGTAGGTTACTGGTATGGCGGCAAATCATGGTGTCAATACTTTTGCCCAATGGCACCCGTTCAAAGCATCTTCAGTGAACCGGGTGGGTTATTGAGCAGCAAAGCCCATACGAGTGAGCAGCTCGTAACGCAATCCATGTGCCGCACTGTGTTGCCAGACGGTAAAGAACAGAGCGCCTGTGTCGCCTGTCAAAATCCCTGCATTGACATTGATGCTGAGCGTACATATTGGGATCGCTTGAACAAGCCTGAAACTGCATTTGTGCGCTACGGCTACATGGGTCTGGTGATTGGATACTTTCTCTATCACTATCTCTACGCAGGCAACTGGGAATACTACTTCTCTGGGGTCTGGTTGCGAGAAACCAATCAGATGGCTTCGCTATTCGCTCCTGGACTTTATCTGTTTAAACAGCCAGTTAATATTCCCAAGTTGGTTGCGGTGCCACTGGTATTAGGGGGATGTACGGTTCTTAGTTACTGGGGAGGATTGTGGCTCGAAAAACTCGATAGAGCCTATAGCCGCCAACGACGGAAAGATCTAACCTCCGAAACCATTCGACATCGCATCTTTACCCTATTTACCTTTGGTTCATTCAATTTTTTCTTTATTTTTGGAGGCCGTTCTCTGGTAAGGATGTTCCCTTGGTGGGTAGAACATCTTTATGATCTGGGCTTAGTAACACTGAGTACGCTCTGGCTCTATCAAACCTGGCGACGCAATCCTGATCTCTATTCTCGTGAAAATCTCGCCAATCGCTTCCGCAAGCAGCTAGAGAAATTGCAGATTAATGTTTCACAATTTTTAGAAGGGCGATCGCTGAACGATCTCAACACCCATGAAGTATACGTGTTAGCCAAAGTTCTCCCTGGGTTTACTCGCGAGAAGCGACGTCAGGCATATAAGGGCGTTGTGCGGGAAGCCCTGGAAGAGGGCTACGTGAACTACTCCAGCAGTCTGGAGGTTTTGCAGCAAATGCGCCAGGAACTTGGCATTACGGATGACGAGCACCGCCTTGTGTTAGAAGAATTGGGCGTTGAAGATCCAGAACTCCTCAATCCTGGTCGCCAGCGCAGCTTAGAGAATCAGATTCGGTTGAGCGGATACCGCAAATCGCTGGAGCGGTTAATGCTGCTACAACGCAAACAGCCCAGTCGAAATGGTTTTGAGCAATTATCATTACAGGATTCAGCCGTCGTTCGTTCCCTACGTCGTCAATATTCCATCACCCCCCAGGAAGAAGAATGGATTTTGAGTGGTTTTTTAGACAATGCGAGCGGTGTTAAAAAAGCAGAGTTTCTTCTGGCACAATTAACCCCATTAATCGACAGTTACCATGCCTTGAATCAGCGAATATTGCAGAATCACAAAGCAGTGTTGACCCTGCTGCGAGAAAACATGCGCCATAAAAAAGAACTGATCGTGCGATCGATTCTGGAAACATTGGAACTTCTTCAATCTGCTCCAGCAGCCTTGACCCTGGCACATGATTTACAGCAGATTTCACCTGCCGTTTTAGGAGAACTTTTAGAGCAGGAGCACTGGAGCGATCGCCTGCCGCCAGCGATCTGGCAATGTTTGACCCAACCCGCAGACCCCCCGCTTGCCTGTTCGCTGGAAGTCTCACCTCAAACCATTCTGGATCATCTGGAAGCTTTGCTTCAGGATCAAAACCCTATGATTCAGGCGGCAGCACTCTATATCATGGCTCAGTTGGACTCCGAATACAGTCAGGTGATCGCCATCAATCTTCATCAGTCTAGTTCCCATCTGCTTCAGGAAACGATCGATCGGCTGCTATCTTTGCATTCGACATCGGAAGCAAATCTCTCCCTGACCGAATTTCAAACGCTAGAAAAGCTGGTTTATCTATTTAATAGCGACTTCTTCCATCGGGTGCAGAGTGCAACGCTCATTGCCCTTGCTGATCGGGCAGAGGTGAGAGTCTACAGCCGAGGAGACGTGATCACAGAAGCAGGAGATACCTGTCGAGACTTGCTGCTGTTGATCGAAGGAGATGCCAGGATTCACTATCACACTGAATCTGGGGTTCGGTTCGAGCAGATTCATCCTGGACAAACGCTAGATGAGCTGGAGGTTTTAGCCCATAGCAACTCAGAAAATACGATCGTTGCGGATAGTGAAAGCACTCGAATTCTGGCTATTTCTGTCGATGCCTTTGACGATTTACTTGACCATGATCCTGATTTTGCTCGACGGGTTTTGGAACTGGAAAGTCGGCAACTTCAACAATTTGTCCGATCGGTGCAGCCGATTTATGGGTAATAAATTGTGCCGATTTCTCCTGAGAAGCTGACTGCGTCAGCTTCTCAGGAGAAATCGGCGCTCAAACTAAATATACTGCGAAGCGCTCTCGTAGAGAGCGCTTCGCAGTATTACAGGAAAAACAGTCAAAACTCCAAAACCAATGGAGGCAGAGCCTCCAAAGAGGCATTCCAGGCTGGAGCCTGAAACGAGAACTGTCATTCTTCTGTTGAATTGAATAGAAGGGGGTCAAGGGAGCGTTGCACCCTTGTAGGAACTCCATCCCCACACACCTCTTTAATGTGCAGGGTCATATTGGATTGGTATAAGGGATCTGCTGTTTATTAAAGTACAAGTTTGAGTTTGGCGCGGCTTCGCCGCGCCAAAC
>JBIKWV010000555.1:0-4198 GCA_044356135.1 Elainellaceae cyanobacterium | reverse complement strand
GAGCGTCGCGCCCTCCAGAATTTCGGTTTTCGGATAGGCACTAAGTGGGGACAGGGGCGGTGCCCCTGTCCCCACTTACCCCACCAGCGTGAAAACCATGTATCCATCGGCGCTAAAATTAAATATGCCGCAAAACGCTCTCTGAGACAGCGTTTTGCGGCATCTTAGAAAAAATAATCAAAAGTCCAGCTCCTACCCAAAGGAGCCAAAAAGTTTGACTTAGGGGCAGTTGGTGGAGCTGCTTTCGGTTGGGGCACCCGTGCCTGAGGCACCTGCGCAAACGACCGACTTACTCACGGAACCACCCGGAGAAGCTTCCAGCCAGACGCGGCCAGCGTAGGATTTCAACTGGCCAACGCCTACAGCGGTGCTCTCAGCGATCGCAGCCAGAGCGCTACCAGAGGTCGAAACAGAGTAGGTATAGTTTTTAGTATCACCAATTCCCAGATCCAGCACGTCCATGTTGGAGCCGAATTGGCTGTTCTCAACGTAGAAAGCTTGCTGGGCACGGTTAATGGCACCGACATTATTAGCCGCTTCAGATTCCCGTGCTTTGTTGGCCTGGTTCAGGAAAGAGGGGAGGGCGATCGCAGACAGAATACCAATGATAATAATCACCACCAGCAGTTCAATCAGGGTAAAACCCTCATCATTCTTTTTGTTTTTCAGCAGGTGCGACAGGAATTTCGCTTTCAGTTCGGTCTTCATAAGGGGGCTCCTTAGGTCGTAATTTGAGAATGTTTGGCAACTATTTAGAAGGCACCCAGACCCATGTTATTTACTATCATCTCAGATAACACTTATATATGTGTTAGTAATTTATATTATTCCTGTAAATTTTGTGTTTATACTTAGAAATTCGCGTCTATTCAATCAACGCAGAATCATATCAGGACAATTTTTGTGTTTTTTCTGTATGGTTTTCTTGAAGAACAGGTCTTCGGCAAGCCGGGATGATTTGGGCCGAAAAATGCTGCTCTCCGCGCCGCACTTCCCAGCTTTCACACCCTGCGATAAGCTTACAGACGGGTTGTTTTGTGCAGGATGAGTCAGGATGCGGCAGCTATATTTTCTGGTACCGGGCACTGGCGGCAAATTTGCCTGTGGCGGACTGTTTGCTGAGTTGAAGACCTGCAACCTGGCAAAGCAGATTTGTCCGGCATCGGTGGTCACCTACCAGCAGCGGGAGCAAGGGACGCTATTCCTGGAGGACCTGCTGACTCAGAGATCGCTGGACGATGCCATTTTTGTCATTAGCTGGGGGTTTGACGTTCCCAAACTGGCTAAACGGCTGCAATCCTGCAATGTTATTTATCACGCCCATAGCGCCGAATACGGCTTCCGTCTGCCGTCCAGCATCCCTATCATCACCGTCAGCCGCAATACGATGGGCTACTGGGGACAGCGATCGCCCCACTCACTCATCTACTACCTGCCTAACCAGATCTCCGACGAGTTCCACAATCGGCACCAGGAGCGGGACATCAACGTACTGGTGCAGGCCCGCAAGTCTTCCACCTATCTGATGACCCGACTCATCCCTGAATTGAAGCAGCACTGTGAGGTTTGCGTCATCGATTCCTTTGTTGAGGATCTGGGCGGATTATTCAACCGGGCGAAGGTCTATCTCTATGACTCCGCAGAATATTGGGCGGTACAGGGGGTGACTGAGGGATTGGGATTGCAGCCGCTGGAAGCAATGGCCTGCGGCTGTCAGGTCTTTTCCAGCGTGAATCACGGGCTATCGGATTACCTGGACCCTGGTTTCAACTGTCAAAAAATTGCCGGGTACAGCCTTGAATATGATGTGCAGCGGATTCTTGGCGCAATTCAACACGAAAATCCGATTGCAGTGAGTGATGAATTTCTGGCTGAATATCGGACTGAGAATATCACACGAAGATTGACGATAATTTTGACGGAGGTGAATCGATTTTTTGATAATAAGCAGAAAGCGGTTTATCGAATCCCCGATTTGGATGCTCCAGCGATTCTGCGCCTGAGATGGCAGCGGCTGCTGGCAAAGGTGCGACAGAAGCTTGGGGGCAAAAAGTAATGGGCCACTCCTCCTTGCTAACGATTGTGGGCTAAAGTCTGGTGACCCCAACGATCGCGGTATGCTGGAGGAGTAGCCAGAGGTCTGACCAGCCATGAAGCGGATTGTCCTGATCGCAGGGTTCGAGTCCTTCAATGCCCACCTCTACCGACAGGCGGCTGAGCGGGCACGGTCTCGCTGTTCTGACCTGGAGATCCAGGTGTTTAGCGATCGCGATATTGCAACTCAAGGGGAAGCGATCGCCACCGCTCTACAACAGGCTGATGTCTTTTTTGCCAGCTTGATCTTTGACTACGACCAGGTGATGTGGCTGCTGGAGCGGGTGCAGCGTGTCCCTGTCCGCCTGGTGTTTGAGTCAGCACTGGAGCTGATGGCGTTGACCCGCCTGGGCAAATTCGTCATCGGTGAGAAACCGAAAGGAATGCCGAAGCCCGTCCAGTTCATTCTCAGCAAATTTGGCGGCAACCAGCGAGAGGAGGACAAACTGGCGGGCTACCTCAGCTTCCTGAAGGTCGGCCCTAAACTACTGAAATTCATCCCCATCGGTAAGGTTCAGGATCTGCGCAACTGGCTGATTATCTACGGCTATTGGAACGCTGGGGGGTGTGATAACGTTGCTGCGATGTTCTGGACGCTGGCGGAAAACTATCTGGGATTGAAGGTTGGCGAGATTCCACCCCCGGTTGAGACGCCGAATATGGGGCTGCTGCATCCGGATTATTCGGGGTACTTTGAGTCGCCGAAACAGTATTTGGAGTGGTATTTGGGAAGTGAAAAGGAACGCAGATGGACGCAGATGAACGCAGATGAGCGGGAAGGTGAAGCTTTATCTACCCATCCACCCATCCACCCATCCACCCATCCACCCATCCACTCATCCACCCATCCACCCATCCACCCATCCACCTATCATTGCTCTCCTCCTGTATCGCAAACATGTCATCACGCAGCAGCGCTACATTCCTCAACTGATTCGGCATTTTGAGAAGGAAGGGTTGATTCCGCTGCCTGTGTTTATCAATGGCGTTGAGGGGCATGTGATTGTTCGGGATTGGTTGACGACGGAGTATGAGCAGCAGCAAAGGGAGAAGGGAATTAATGAAACGCCTTCGCTGTCGCCGGAGGCTGTGAAGGTGGATGCGATCGCCTCCACCATCGGTTTCCCCCTCGTGGGTGGGCCTGCGGGGTCGATGGAGGCAGGTCGTCAGGTGGAGGTGGCGAAGCGGATTCTCAGTGCCAAAAATGTGCCCTATATTGTGGCGGCTCCGCTGCTGATTCAGGATATTCACTCGTG
The DNA here is from genome assembly GCA_044356135.1 of Elainellaceae cyanobacterium. GTDB lineage: Bacteria > Cyanobacteriota > Cyanobacteriia > Elainellales > Elainellaceae > CAZVXA01. The sequence continues at coordinate 848 of JBIKWV010000555.1, read as the reverse complement.
GACGCGGCGGGGCGTGGGCGGTTTGCAGAGTGTGGTGCTATATGCGCTGCCGGAGTTGGATGGGGCGATCGATCCCGTTCCGTTAGGGGGATTGGTTGGGGATGATATTTACCTGGTTCCTGAACGGCTGCATCGCTTGACGGGACGCCTGAAGCAGTGGATAGAGCTGCGTCGGAAAACTCCCGCTGAACGCAAGATTGCGATCGTTCTCTATGGCTTTCCTCCGGGGTATGGCGCAACGGGAACAGCGGCACTCCTGAATGTGCCCAAATCCCTGCTGAATCTGCTCCGGGCGCTCCGGGCGCAGGGCTACCAGGTGGGCGATCTGCCGGAGAATGGCGAGGAGTTGATTCAGCAGGTGCGAGCCGCTGAGGAAGCCGTTGAGGGGGATTGGCGGGCCGTTGTACCGGGAGAATGGGCCTCTGTCCAGGATTTCTCGTTTAAGAACTGGGACACGGGGGAAATTGAATCCGGCGTCAGAACGAAAGACCAGGGCCAGGTGATGCTGCATTCTCGCGTGTTAGAGAAGTGGCTGGGCTATCTGCAAACCTCTCAAGTGCAGCGCCAGTGGAATGGTTCTCTCACCGCCAGTGGTATCCGCACCTATGGCGAGGAATTTCATCTGGGAGGCGTGCAACTGGGGAATGTGTGGATCGGGGTGCAGCCACCGTTGGGATTGGCGGGCGATCCGATGCGGCTGATGTTTGAACGCGATCTCACACCCCATCCGCAGTACGCCGCCTTCTACAAGTGGCTTCAGGAGGGGTTCCAGGCCGATGCAGTGGTTCATTTCGGTATGCACGGCACCGTAGAATGGTTGCCGGGAGCGCCGCTGGGGAATACGGGCT
>JBIKWV010000485.1:0-4564 GCA_044356135.1 Elainellaceae cyanobacterium | reverse complement strand
CGGTCGGCCTCCTTTCGGCTTGGGAGGTTCGGGCGGAATCACTGTTTTTAAGCGTTCCCACACCTGATCGGACAGTCGAAAGTTCGGGTGAATGTCTGTTAAGCTCATCGTTCTCTAGAGGGTCAAACACAACCATGATAAGGATCTCACAAATCTAGAGGTTTTCGGATAGGTTCTTAGTCTGGAAAGCTTCACATTGAATATGTTAGCCTCTGAAAGTCCTCAATTAAACATAAATCCTTCCCGACAATATCGGCGCTAGCAACAATGTCATATCTATCTAAACCCTCTGCTGAGCCTTGCGTAACAACCTTCGATGAGTTTGTGCAATTGGCAGATTATTCTCTAATGAACACCTTAAATGCCGACCCTGATGCCACAGTCGATGGTGATGATCATCGTGCTCGCCAGGTTTTTTCGGGTCATTTCGTCCCTGTGACACCCACGCCGCTTCCAGAACCGGAATATGTGGCCCATAGCCGCACTTTTTTTGAGGAACTTGGGTTAAGCGACGAGCTAGCGCTTGATGAAAAATTTCGTCAGGTATTTTCTGGTGATATATCTGCTGCCCATAAGCCGATGCGTCAGGTGGGCTGGGCAACGGGTTACGCGCTGTCGATTTATGGCACCGAATATATCCAAAATTGTCCATTCAGTACGGGTAATGGTTATGGCGATGGTCGGGCGATATCTGTATTTGAAGGAATCATCAATGGTCAGCGCTGGGAGATGCAATTGAAAGGGGGTGGCCCAACGCCCTATTGCAGGGGTGGCGACGGGCGCGCAGTCCTCCGGTCAAGTGTGCGTGAGTTTCTAGCGCAAGACTATATGCACGCTTTAGGTGTGCCAACATCGCGCTCTTTGACACTGTATGTTTCTAAATCTGAGACCGTTACCCGGCCTTGGTATTCTCAAGACTCCTACTCTATTGACCCTGATGTTTTGGTGGACAATCCTGTGGCCATTTCAACTCGCGTTGCACCCTCCTTCCTGCGCGTTGGTCAGCTAGAGTTATTTGCCCGCCGCACTCGCAGCAATGCTCATCCAAAAGCATTAGAAGAGTTGAGCATGATAGTGTCGCACTTAATTGAGCGAGAGTACAAAAGCGACATTAATCAAAGCCTTGGTTTTGCCGATCAATTAGTTGAGCTGGCTAAGCTATTTCGCCAGCGTCTCACTTCACTGGTGGCTAATTGGCTACGTGTTGGTTATTGCCAGGGCAATTTTAACAGTGACAACTGTGCTGCTGGAGGCTTTACCCTAGACTATGGACCCTTTGGATTTTGTGAAAAATTTGCCCCTTGGTTTCAACCTTGGACTGGTGGCGGTGAGCACTTTTCATTCTTCAATCAGCCCATCGCAGCAGAAGCAAATTTTTACATGTTTTGGAAAGCTGTGAGACTGCTACTTACAGAAGATGCTGAAGCGTTAGAACAGTTCGACCAAGTAGGCCGTGGCTTTTCAGAAGCCATGCAAAAACAAATCCAAAAAATGTGGGCGGACAAACTTGGCTTGACTGAATATCACCCAAAGCTATTTGAAAAATTAATGCAGTTAATGACTGAGTCAGAGGTAGATTACACCATTTTCTTCCGCGAGTTATCCCATATACCAGATGATATCTCAGCATTGAAAAAAAGCTTCTACGTTAAAACTTCACCACAACTCGATGAACAATGGCAATCTTGGCTAAAAAGCTGGCGCGACCTCATTATTAACGACGGCAATGTGGCTGGGATATCAACAAAGATGAAACAGACGAACCCAAAATACACATGGCGAGAGTGGTTGATTGTCCCTGCCTACCAACAAGCGATTCAGGGTGACTATACTTTAGTTAAAGAGTTGCAAGAAGTCCTTAGCTGTCCATATGATGAGCAATCACAAGACGTAGAAGATAAATACTATCGTCTAAAACCTGAGGCGTTTTTTAACACAGGTGGCGTGTCGCACTATAGCTGTTCATCTTGAATGAGAAGTCGAAACCGTCTATTGCAATTCAAGGGGGTTATAGCCTGGCTTTTTGTAGAGCTTCTCTGGGTCGTTCAAGATTTCTGGTTGATAGACTTTCTCTATCCAATCCTCTGGGTTGATTTCTTCGATCGCTACCGAAATCGAGTCTTCGCTGCTTTCCAAAAGTGAAATAACGTCTTTCACGATTTGCTCGGCAAGCCGAACCTTCTGCTGTTCCGACTTGCCGGGATAAAGCTTGATGCTGATATGAGGCATTGTTTTTTCTCCCTCTGTCACTTCACAGATTATCTACGTCGTCAACGAATTAACTGCGTGAGGCTGAAATGCGCAACTCGTGGGGATCTACTGATGCTCCCAAGATGGGCGGGTAGATTGCTGATCGGTAGCAATCTACCCACAACCACCTTCGATGGCTCACTGCTCGCTTTAGATGGCAGAAATCAGGTCTGACTGTCTAACGGCAGCGTTGTGGACAATTGCCATCAGGTCCGAGGTAACCCTGTTCCTGATATAGGTAATCGGGCTAGCACCAGGGATGGTGGACAAGGAATAGCCACTGGTGCTGCCAAAGACCTGGATCTTGTCGATGCTGGCTTGAAAATCCCTGATCACCGCATGGCTACCATTCCCCTGGTAATACATTCTAGAAGTATCTCCCAGAACAAAGGTATCCGCACCAGTTCCACCCGTCATTGTGTCGATTTCAGCCCCCTGGTTGCCAAAACCATTGAGGATATCGTTGCCGCTGCCACCCAGGAGGGTATCATTTCCCCCACCTCCGATTAAGCTGTCGTTGCCACCACCCCCATGCAGGGTGTCATTGCCACCTCTACCGTCCAATCGGTCATTCGTCGATCGGTCACCCGTATATTTGCTATAGCCGTAGAGCGTATCACCAAAGCGATCAGTGCCCACCAGTGTGCTGTTGTTGTCAGAACCATAGAACACTTGAGGACCGTAGGCTCCCAACACCGTAATTTTGTCACCGTTGCTGGTCAAGTCTTGAAAAATCGAATGGTTCACACCCAGTCTGGACAGTTCGCTGCGGGATAGAGTTTCTCCATTGCGAGTGATCTGGTTCCCCTGAATCACCAGGGCCGTTTCCTCAAACTGTTTCGCAAAAATCGTCCCTCTTTTCAGCTCATCCCCAGTAGCAGTCAGCACCGTACCGCCGCTGCCATCGCCCAACAGAAAGTCGATGCCCTTATTGCTGTTGGTGACCACACCAGAATTCCATTTGATATCCTGGTTGGCGGCATGGCGAATCACAATGAAGTCTTCCGTCGGGTTGAAGTCTTCAATTTTAATCGCGTTGCCTTTTGGCGCTGGCACTTCGGTTGAGGCGGTCTGAATCAGATCAAGCAGTGCGGTCACCGCTGTTCCGACAAAAGGAATACCAATTTTTCCCAAAACTTCGCTGCCAATGGCCAGTCCGGTATTCGTCAAGAATTTCTGCCATCGGTCGGAGCCAGCCTGGGCACTCACAGTCGAACCATTGCTGATGACAAATGCATCGTAGCCAGTGCCACCGTATAGCGTGTCTCCATCCCCTGAACTATTGGGCTGGCTGTGTAGAATGTCGTTCCCTTCCTCGCCATAGACGAGATCGGTTCCCGAATTACCATCCAGCCAATCGTTGCCCTGCCCGCCATAGATCCAATCGTTGCCACCTCCCCCATCCAGTCGGTCATCGCCCTCCTGTCCCCGCATGAAATCATCGCCCTCCTCTCCCCTCAGGTCGTCATTCCCTTGCTGTCCATACAGCCAGTCATTGCCAGCACCGCCCTTGAGGATGTCGTTCCCGATGCCACCAAACAGCGAATCATCTTCTGTGCCACCGTCGAGCGTGTCATTGCCTTCTTCGCCGTATAGCGCGTCTTTATCCCATCCACCGTCTAGTGTGTCATTCCCAGTTCCTCCCCATAAAGTATCGGTACCCTTTTCGCCTTCGAGCCTGTCGTTACCCCCTCCTCCATATAAAGTGTCATTCCCATCGCTAAACCAGTAGACAGGCAAAGGCCCACCACCGCGCAAAATATCATTCCCGTCCCCGCCATGCAAAGTATCGTTGCCGTAGCCTCCTTGCAGAAGGTCGTTCCCTCTACCGCCAGTAATGGTGTCGATGCTGGAGCTACCGTTGATGGTATAGCCCCAGATCAGGGGTAAGCCATTTGCGTCCAGAGAAACTTCGCGAATCTGACCATTGGCAATTGTGTAGACAGGCATAAAATAGCTCCAGGGGGTAAATGCTGCGGATATTCAGGAAGTCGGGAATGCAGTGCCTGTGGGCTGAACCGCGTTCTGTCTTCGTTGAACCCAATCTAAGGTTTTCCTCTCGTGGAGTCAGTCTGCAAAAGTCAGAAAAAGTCAGGTATGTCAGTCGGCATGGAAAAAACAACATCCCCAAGAAGCTGTCCCGTCCGTGTAGCGGACGGGACAGCTTCTTGGGGTATTTACCATCGGCAGTGCCGTATTAAAAGCTTTTAAGTTTTTGAGAGAGAGCCACGCTTTGCGCGACTCTCTCTCAAAAACCTCTACTTCACTAAGTAACTGGACTTTTGACTAAATTGCGCCGATTTTTCCTGAAACG
>JBIKWV010000483.1:0-4572 GCA_044356135.1 Elainellaceae cyanobacterium | reverse complement strand
TGCTCCATCTCCGGGTCGCTTGGGTCAACCAGCGCTTTGACCATCTATTTGGTGACGACCCACTATCGCCTACCCTCTACTCCCCCAACCAATAGATGCGCCCGACAACGACTGGATTGGTTAAACCGCACTCGCGCTCCAATTGACCGATGCAGCATTGTTGCAGAGCCGATTGGAGCAGTGGGAGCGCCAGTTGATTACTACACACAGGCATCTGAGTTAAAGCAAACGAAAGAACTGTTTGCTGAATACAAAGGCATCTACGCTGACTGCCAGCAGCAAAACCTGATGCGGCTAGACAAAGCCTGGAAGCGGTGGCTGTTCCCCGATAAAAACGGGAAACGAGGGGGTAGACCCAGATTCAAGCAGCGGGGTGACATCTGCTCTTTCACGTTTCCCAGAGTGAACCACCCAAAAGCAGGGGCACACCTGACAGGCAACGTACTGAAACTGTCTCGGATTGGTGAGGTGCAGGTAATCCTGCATCGTCCAATTCCTGACGGCTTCATGATCAAGCAGGCGACGATTTTGAGAAAAGCTGATGGCTGGTATGTCAGCTTTTCGCTGGAAGATGACACTGTGCCAGAACTGTTGCCAGTCGATGCGGTGAAAAGTACAGTCGGGATTGATGTGGGACTTGAGAAGTTCCTGACGACCTCGGACGGGCAGGCGGTGGAAGTGCCTCAATACTTCCGCAACGCTCAGGCTCAACTGGCACGACAGCAACGCAAATTGGCGCGGAAGGAGAAAGGGTCGAAGAACTACCAGAAGGAGGTGAACAATGTTGCGCGGCTGCATCTGCACGTTGCTCGTCAGCGCAAAGCGTTTCACTATCAGGTGGCACATTGGCTTTGCAGGCTGTACGACCTGATAGCGTTTGAGAACTTGAACATCAAGGGGCTTGCCAGAACCCGACTGGCAAAGTCGATTCTGGATGCCGCATGGGGCGCATTCCTCAACATCCTGCAAGCAGTGGCGGTAAAACGCGGCAAGCGGGCAGTGGGTGACGACCCAAAAGGCACCAGTATTGAGTGTTCGGGGTGTAGTGAACGGGTTGAGAAAACTCTGTCTGTTCGGGTGCATCACTGCCCTCACTGCGGGTTGGTGATTGACCGGGATTGGAATTCGGGAATCAACATTCTGAAACGGGCTTATAGGACGGTTGGACTGCCGTTCTCTGGCTGTGGAGGCTTGTCCGTTGGGATGCCTGCGAAGCAGCAAATCTCAATTGTGAGATTGGGAGAAGCTCTCCTGCTAGACCCGCAAGGGTTAGCGGGAGAGGATGTCACTCAGCCTTTCTAGCACCTATGAATTATCAAGAGCAACTTAGTCCGTGGATTATTTACTGGACTTTTGACTAAATTGCGCCGACTTTTTGTGAAACGCTGACGGAGTCAGCGTTTCACAAAAAATCGGCGCTAAAATCAAATATGCCGCGAAACGCTTTCGCAGAGAGCGTTTCGCGGCATTGTAGAGAAAATATAGTGCTTCGCGCTTGGATAAGGTACAGATTTTTGAGAGAGAGCCGCGCGGAGCGCGGCTCTCTCTCAAAAATTTGTACTTTACTAGAGCGAGAAACGCAATCGTCAAAACTCCAAATTAAGGCGGGGTAGTGCTGCCCCGCCTGTGGGATTCTAGGCCACTATGCAATCGGCGTCACAGACTGCTGTTCCAGATACATGCGAACGCCATCGCTCATCTGAAGCAGATTGGGGCCAATCTTCTTGCTCAGGAAGTCCTCAACAATCTTGCTGACCATGCCTGCGATAAAGGGCGGGACATCTGCAATTTTGTGGGGGTCAATCTTCAGTTCCCCACGGCTTTCCACCAGGGTCAGGCCGTTGTGGTCGATGAAGCGGTTGGTTCCAGAGCAGCGAACGGCCTCCGTGAAGGCGTGGGTTTGAATCTGCCATTCTGTGACGTAGGTACCAGCGTCCCAGGTTGCAAATTCCGTCCAAGACAACATCGACTCATTCAGAAACGCCCGCGCCGCCGAGGGAATGTCTCCACCCCCGTGCCACCCATTCACGCACACCACCCGTCCGCCTTTCTCCTGGCGCGATATGACCTCGACTCCCCGGATGTTGGGCAGGTAGGGAACAAGGTCATTGAGGCGATCGCGGTAAGTAGCAAACACCAGCGAGCGGGAAAACGGAATCCGGGCATCTACAGTGATCAGCATGGCGGTTGGTTCCAGGCACCAAATACTCTTAGCCTTAATTTAAGGGTAAACACTGTTTCCGTGGAGGGATGACGGGACAGTAATGCCCGAACCATAAGTTTTGATAAAAAATACTCAAAGAAGAGTTTGATTCTATGTCAAAAGGTCAAATCCAGGTATAATAAATTGAATCTGAAGGGGAGTAGCTACTGGCGATCGCCAGTCCCTCCGAGTCAACATGCTGGGGATGACCCTGGCTCGGAAGACGATTCTCAGCTTTGTTTCGACAGGTTGAGAACCGGAAGCGAGACCTTCACTGAGTCCACGCCGTGAGGTGGGCTTGGTGGAGTGTCGGTGCCCTACCAGTTCCCTCATCGTGCGCAATTTCCTGTCCTGCCGCTATCTGGCCTGAGACATGGGCACTATTTGAGGAACTACTGGAATGCTTGAGGCTTTTGTTGCTGGTTTGTTGCTGATCACCATCTCTGAGCTGGGAGACAAAACTTTTTTTATTGCTGTGCTGATGGCGACTCGCCACAGTCGGCTATTGGTATTTATTGGGGTGGTTGCTGCGCTGGCAGCGATGACGATTCTGTCGGTGCTGGCAGGCAATATGGCTTCTGCCCTCCCGGTCATTTATGTACGATGGGCCGAAATTCTGCTGTTCTTGGGGTTTGGTATCAAGCTGTTAATTCAGGGCTACCGCATGCCTTCCGGTCACAAGGACGCCTGCCTGGATGCCTGCCAGGAAGCATTTGAGGCCGTGCAAGAGGCCAGCGTTAAGCTGCCGCAACCAACGCAGTTTGGTCTGGTGGCTCAGGCTTTCTGGCTGACGTTTATCGCAGAGTGGGGCGATCGCACCCAGATTGCCACGATCGGCCTTGCCGCTTCGAAGAACAGCCTGGGAGTGACAGTCGGCGCAATTTTGGGCCATGCCATCTGTGCGGCGATCGCGGTCATTGGCGGCAAGATGATTGCAGGGCGGATATCCGAAAAGACTGTGACGCTGATTGGGGGTGGGCTGTTTCTGGTGTTTGCGGCGATCGGACTGGCACAGTTGGTGTGAAAAACAGGGGTTGGGCATTGCCCAACCCCTGTTTTGTGAATTGATTATAGAAGCGTCCAAGTCGGCCGCTCCTTGAATGCTCAGAGCACTTTGCTCCCCTTCTCCCCAGGGGGAAGGGGCGGGGGATGAGGGCTTACGCAGCCGCTAACCCATGAGCAGACATCCGCATAATGTCGCGATTCGTAAAACCAATGTTGCCCAGCGCTTCACCGTAGCTGATCATGAAGTCTTCAATCAGCGCTTCTTTTTCCATGCCCAGTGCCCGAGCGTCGTCTTCCACCTGGTTCAGCATGCGCCACACTAGGGGCAGGTTTTGCTTATTGGCCTCTTCCAATTCTCCTTTAGAGGCTTCAAAATTGGCCTTCAGCCATTCCTCACCGAAGTTGAGGTGCATATATTCGTCTTTGACGACGCCTTCGGTGATCTTGCGAGCGAAGTCGTCTGCAACGGGGATGTAAATGTTGTAGGCAGAGATGGCAAAGCACTCAATGATCAGGGATTGGATCAGCAGGCAGGTGACGATTTTTCCTTCAGCAGCAGCTTCCTGAAAATTGCGGTGCAGGTTGGCGAAGAATTCCTGGGCAAACTGCATATCCGGAGTGACGGCCAGATTGCGTCCACACGCCTGGAAGCCCTTCTTGTGGCGGCCCTCCATCTTCGACAGGCTGATCAGTTGCTCGGCCTGGTCGGGGATCAATTCCGACAGTCGCTGGTAGTTGCTGACGGCCTCTTCTTCACCTTCAATAACGATGGCGTTAATACGGCTATAGGCATCTTTATAAGCTTCGCTCTGGAAGTCCAACTCTGGACTCATCTCAAGCTGAGGCATAGCGGTATGGTCTCCTGGGAATAGTAGTCAAATTGAATCTCCTTAATCCCTGGAAGAATTAAGGTTTGCTTAACCTGCGATCTCCAACCTATACTGTACTGGGTTTAGGCCGGGCCTTGTCAAACGGCTAATCACAGGTTATTAGGATACCCGGTTTTTCTCCTCCTGCGATTCACACGTATGGCAACCTCTTCTGTGGACTCCAGCAAACTCGATGGTCAGGCTGAAAAGGGGGGCGTTTACCCCTCCGGGGAACTGCGCAGCAACCGCCGCTTTTCCGCCCTCAATATTCTGCTGCTATTTGTGGGGGCCATCCTGGTGCTGTTGCCGCTAGGCGTGGTCGTTGTTACCTCGCTGACGCCTGTTGCCGCAACCCCTGGCACCGAAGCTTCCGGCTGGACACTGGAGAACTATCAAAACGCCTGGGCCAGAGGAAACTTTCTGCTGGCCTTTGCCAATTCAACGCTGGTTGCCCTATCGGTTACCGCCCTGCAAATCATCACGTCGGCCCTGGCC
>JBIKWV010000484.1:0-4572 GCA_044356135.1 Elainellaceae cyanobacterium | reverse complement strand
CTGCCTGCCCAGAACACCAGGCAGGCAGGATGCCCGCCCCACAGTGAGTTCATTCTTTGCGATTGCACCACTTTAGGAGGTTTCTAGAAATAAAATTACCTGCGTCATATGGATGTCTACCCCGCTGCGCGGGGTAGACATCCATATGATAGGTAATTTCTTTTCTAGAAACCTCCTTGGTTGTGTCGAAGGATTACAGCAGACTGGCCAGGCAAAAAAACAGAGTAGATGCAGGATTCAACCACTCACCAGCGAGTATCTTTAGTATCCTACGATAAATGCTTCATTCAGCGATTCATCACCATCGATCGCAGGCGATTGACAGCCGCCGCCAGTTCCAGCCTGCGAAATGCAACCAGATCGCCCTGCGGGAACGGAGTGAAGATATCCAGGCTGGCCTGCTGCAAGTCCTGCATCACGGAGTCGAGAATCCTGCTTAATGGAGTCCGCCCGTCCAGATAATGCTGCTGGAGATAGGCGATCGCCCCCCCAATGGCCCGCACCTGCCCCACTTCGACGAGCTGCTCTACCGCCGATAGGTCTACCGTTTCATTGCCAAACACCAGTTCATCCACATCTCGCACCTTGAGTTTGGGCGATCGCTCCTCCGATCGCTCCTCCGCTCGTCCGTTGCCCCATCGCCCCCGTCGTGGCGCACCCTGCAAGCGTGCAACGGTGGGGATTCGGGGTGTGATTTCGCCAAAGCGATCGCCCCCTTCCGCCGTCCGTCCTGTTGCAAACTCGGCAGCAATCTCCCTGGCGTGCTGCGTCACCTCGGTCGGTTCAAACTCCGTCATGGCGATCACGGTATCCGCCACATCGAAATAGTCGCCGCTGCCGCCCATGACCAGAATTATCGAAACGCCAAAGTCCCGGTAGAGCTGGCGGATTTTGTCAATGAATGGGGTAATCGGTTCTTTCGCTTTGGCCACCAGTGCCTGCATCCGGCGATCGCGGATCATAAAGTTCGTCGCCGAGGTATCCTCATCCACCAGGAGCACCCCGGCCCCTGCCTCCAGCGCCTCCATGATGCTGGCGGCCTGGGACGTGCTGCCGCTGGCGTTGGGCGTCGAGAACTGGGTGGTCGATCGCCCCTGGGGCAAGTGATTGATAAACGGAGAAATATTCACCCCGGCAACGCTGCGCCCATCCTCGGCCCGAATCTTCACCGCCTCTGGATGGGTGACCAGTTGCTCCCGCCCATCGCCGGGAATGTGGTTATAAATGCCTCCGGCGATCGCCCTCAGCAGCGTTGATTTGCCGTGATACCCGCCTCCCACAATCAACGTTACCCCGGTGGGAATGCCCATTCCCGTGATCCGCCCCTGATTCGGACGGTCAAACTCGACCCGCAGCGAATCTGGCGATCGAAACGGCAGCGCCCCCTGCCGCAACGGCACATCGCTGACGCCACTCTCCCGTGGCAAAATCGCCCCATCGGGAATAAACGCCACCAGGTTCTGCCCGTCAAGCTGCGATCGCAGCCAGTCTGCATCCTCCGCCACTGCTACATGGTGCTCCACCACTGCCGCCTCCAGACTGCTGTACCGGAGCGATCGAGCCACAATCAACGGCAAATCATCGCACAGTAGCTCTGCGGCCTGTCGTCCCAGCACGGTTCGCCCCTGGGCTGGAAGCCCCACCACGAACCGCGCCTCCACCTCCTGTGGAGAAACCAGCACCGCAGTCCGCTCCAGAATTTGCTGACCTGCGGGCGCAATATCAATCAGCCCACTGTTGCCGCTACCCCGCTTTGCCCGCAGGTTCTCCGCCATCTCGGCAAACCGTCGGGTGAGGAAGTCTCGGAGGGCGATCGCGCGACTGGGCGATCGAAACAATGCCTCTGGGAACTGCGCCACCGACTGCGGCACGATCACCCGTAGCCGACTGGGAAAGGCAAACGGATCGCCCTGCACGTAGTCAATCAGCAGCGTGAAATTGGGGAATTCATAGGTGCCCCGGATATCTTTGTAGGCTTTGTAGCTCTGGCGATCGATCCGACCCAACAAATCCCGCAGCCGATTATGGTCAGTCATGGAGCAATTGCTACCTGTTTCGGTGTCAAAGCTTCAAGTGTATTTTAAGCACTTGAAGCGCTTCGCGCTGGATATAAAACCAAAGTTTTTGGTGAGAGCCGTGTGGAGCACGGCTCTCACCACACGCGCTTGCAAAGCGCTGTAGCATCTCCGTAGTGAAGCTACAATACCGGACTCGTCGTGCGATATGCACAGCGAGTCCGGTATTGTAGCCCATGCAACATTCAGGTTAACGTCAAAGTTTTCTTTCGACTCTCCGGGAGTGGTCAGTGACAAACACTCACCACTCCATCGGATGCCTGCGTCAGGTTAGGCGATTCGCAACTGATAGTTGGAACTATTGCTGCCGAATTGATACACCTGGGCAAAATAGGTGCCTGCTCTCAAGGAGCGATTGATCTGATCAACAGCGGTGCCGCTGTTTCTCGAGGCAAAGATTAAATCGCCACTGTCCGCAATACCGTTGTTGTTACTATCCCGAACCAACCGCAGGTCAAGATCCTGGGAAAGACCGCTGAGCCGGAGCGACACATTTCTCGTACTTCCCACATCGAAGCGGTAGATATCGGAGGTGTCGTTACTATTGATAGAACCACTGCGGGTAACAGATGCTCCCGACAATCTGCCCAGGTCATCTTCCTGCCCCAGCAGGTTGCTGGGCGTACTGTTTGATAGGCGGAGGCTATAGCCCGTGCTATTGCTGCTAAATTGACGCACCTGAACAAAGTAGGTGCCTGCAACCGCAGAGCGCAGGTTGATCGTATCTGCTCTGGTGCCACTCAGGGAAGAACTTGCAATCACGTCACCGGAATCCACGATACCGTTGCCATTTGCGTCTCGAATGAGATGCAGGTCGGCATCCCTGGTCAACCCCGTCAGCGCAATGTTTAAGGCCCCAGTCGAACTTAGGTTGAAGCGGTAGATATCGGAGGTATTCGTATCCCCCACTGAACCAGTGCGCGTAATGACTGAAGAACCTAACGTACCCAGGTTAGCCTCTTCGGCAATCAGGTTACTGGGCGTGCTTTTGGATAACCGCAATGTATAGCCCGTGCTATTGTCGCTGAATTGACGAACCTGGACATAGTAAGTCCCTGCAGCCAGCGATCGCAAATTAATGGAATCTGGAGTAGTGCCACCCAGGGAAGAACTTGCAATTACCTCACTGGAGTCCACTACACCATTGCCGTTGGCATCTCGAATCAACGCCAGGTCGGCATCCCGACTCAGACCCGTCAGCGCGAGATTGACTGCACTCGCCGAATTCAGGCTGAACCGATACATGTCCGCTGTATTGTTATCATTGATGCTGCCGGAGCGGGTAATCACATTCGAGCCGAGAACACCCAGATTGTCCTGTGGTGCAATCAGGTTGTTGGGAGTATTGCTAGACAATCGCAATGAATAGCCAGTGCTATTATTGCTGAACTGTCGCACCTGGACGAGATAGGTTCCGCCTGCAAGCGATCGCAAGTTGATCGAATCCGGATTGGTTCCACTCAACGAAGAACTTGCAACCACTTCATTGGCATCGGCAAAACCATTGCCGTTGCTATCGCGGATTAACCGCAGATCCGCATCCCTGGTCAATCCTGTCAGAGCAATATTCACTGCTCTGGAGCCTCCCAGCGTGAAGCGATAGATATCTGACGTATTGTTGTCGTTAACTCCACTGGCCGCATTTCTCGTTCGAGTAATCACGGATGAACCCAGTGCTCCAAGATCGTCCTCCCAAGCCAGAACATCACTGGGCGTACTGCGCGATAGCCGCAGCGTATAGCTGGTGTTGGCATTCCTAAACCGCCGAACTTCTGCAAAGTAATTGCCTGCTGCCAGATTTCTATAATTTAACGAGTCCGGTGTTGTTCCCCCCGCTGAAGACGCTCCCACCTGAGCACCTGGGGATGAGCTACTCCCCCGGAATAGCCGGAGGTCAGCGTCGGCAGACAATCCTAGCAGCCCCAGGTTGATGCTGCCTGCAGAAGTCAGACGGAAGTTAATTCGATCAACTGGGTCATTATTACCAACAAAATTTGAAAAGTTTCTCCTATCAGAAACAACGCCTAAACTATGTGTAGACATGACAAACTCCTTGCAAATAACAGTGCAACAGTCACACAAAAGCAAGCTCAGCACAGCAACCCTGCAACCCTAAATGGGTCAGGTCGTTGGCCAGCAGAAAATCACGGTTACAAAGCTGTCTCTGACTTCAACCGACCATTGAGCAATCAGCGTGTCATCCCGTGACTCTGTATTGCAAAACCAGGTTCTTAGAACCTTCAATGGGATGAGAAAAAGAGCAGAAATACTTGCTTTGTTAACCCTTTTCGAGATGGATGTAATTCAAACTCAGCTAGAATGCAATTAGAATTAAGGCTAATTACCATGAGCTGAACGAGCCGTTGGTGAAAGGCACAATCAGTTTGATTCCTGGCAATTAGATGCTCTAAAGCAATTCGCAGATGGGTTATACCAATTCTCTTTGAAGCTGTACAGAATGCCAGGGGGTCAAGGGGGCGGTGCCCCCTTGTGGGGA
>JBIKWV010000482.1:0-4576 GCA_044356135.1 Elainellaceae cyanobacterium | reverse complement strand
ATTTTGCGGAGACAATATGCGATAACCCCCAAACGCCAAAAATATGATATCTCTACCGATTTGTTGTAGATTAAATCAAATTTACTGATTCAGCGCAATCTTTGTAAGGAATTGAGTAGACTTTTGAGTTATGTCAATGTGTGAAAGACTGCCTGAAAGTATCGCGTCTGCGATGAGGACAATGACCTGTGCGATCGCCTCATGAGCGACCGGGTTCTAACAAAAGAAGATATTCGACCTTTAAAGGGTCTTGGGATGCCAGGTCCGCCGCAGCAGACGTAGCCAGCGTAGCCATTGCTGGGCAGGTCGTTCAAAAAAAATAAAAATATCACCAAAGCCCTGATTGGGGCGATGATGATGTTGATAATGGCGTTCTGGGGTTGTAATAAATAAAAGTCTACATATCCAGGTAATCACTGCTGGTGTCTTCCAACCTAAAAAAGTAATATGCCTCCACCATACATGTACTAATCCCAGAAGTAACCCAATTAGAACTCCACCACTAGAGATTCTCCAAAACAAAATACCCAGAACCAGGTAAGGAAGCGCACCCAGAAAACCATCCAGCAGAACAGAAAACTGAGCAGTTAGAATGGCATAATGTCGGAACGTTTGCTTGGCAGAGTGATGGGTTTTGACGTGAAGTTGACCAAAGACATGCTCCGGGACGTGATAGCAAAACGTAGAGAGAAAGTCACCGATTACTAGCAGTAGAGACGCAACAATCAAAGCAACGAACATTAACACTCCTTCAGTTAGCCGCAGGTTCGTTGGAATTGCCGAACGGAGCAAACTGCTATCAAGGTATAAAGGAGGTAGGGGAATTTCGCGTGTAGCCTAGCAAACATTGATCCTATTTCGGAGTTTCGCGTAACTCAAAATACAATCAGCGATCGCCCCTCCTATGCTATCCTACTCAAATACTACGATACATCGGTAGAAATTTAGTAGTTTAATTAAGATTTAGTAGTTTAATTAACTGCTGAAGATGGGTCATTTACCTTTCGAGCGCCTGCATGGATTCTCCAAAAGCTGCTGGACTCACTCCAGGTTCCTCAGACACCGCCAGTTTTCTCGATGGAGGAATGGTGCTCATCCTGGCGGTGATCTGTGGCTTATCTGTAGGCAACGTATATTTTAATCAGCCACTGCTGGCCGATATGGGGCGAACGTTTAATCTGCCTGTGCAGCAGGTGGGCTGGATTCCCACCGCTACCCAGGTCGGCTATGCAACGGGATTGCTGCTGCTGGCCCCGCTGGGCGATCGCCTGGAACGGCGCAAATTAATTGTCACCATGATGCTTCTGATCGCCTGTGCATTGGTCGCAGTGGCGGTGTCTCCTAACTTTCTCTGGCTCTGCATTGCCAGTTTAGTTCTCGGCTTTACCACAATGGCATCCCATCTCATCATCCCCCTGGTGGCGCAGGTGACGGTTCCGCAGGAGCGTGGCAGAGTGATTGGAACGTTGATGGGTGGCGTGGTCATGAGCCTGCTGCTGGCGCGTGCCGTCAGCGGTGTGGTGGGTAGCATCTGGAACTGGCGCACGATGTACTGGATTGTGGCGGCGTTGTTCATTCTCGGAGCGGTGGTTCTGTGGAAACGGTTGCCCCTCTGTCCACCGGTCTCCCAATTACCGTATAGAAAGCTGATGGGGAGTCTGGTGAAATTTGCCCGGGAGCAACCGATTTTGCGAGAAGCAGCCCTGAATAATGCGCTGGTCTTTGCTTCCTTCAATGCCTTCTGGTCAACGCTGATCTTTTTCCTGGAATCGCCCGCCTACAATTACAAAAGCAACGTTGCAGGTCTATTTGCTTTAATCGGGGTGATCGGTGCGTTCGCCAGCCCCATTGTGGGACGGTTGGCGGATCAGCGAGGGGCGCGCGCGCTCGTCGGATTGGCAGTGGTGCTGGGCCTGTTTTCGTTTATCTTTTTGTGGGTTGCCGGAACCCATCTGGCAGCGTTGATCCTGGGCGTTGCTGTGCTGGATCTGGCGATGCACGTCGGCTATCTTGCCAATCAAATTCGCGTCTACAGCCTGGTTCCCAATGCTGAGAGTCGGGTGAATACGGTGTTTATGGTGATCAACTACAGCGGAGGCGCGACGGGGTCTCTGTTGGGTGCCTTTAGCTGGGCGAACTGGCAATGGAGCGGCGTTTGTGGATTGGGGTGTTTGCTGTTATCAATTGCTGCGATCGCCCATTTTGGTAAAGGAAAATTACTATTTCAAAAAGTGTCGTGATTCATCTAATTGTTCCTGGCTATGAAACTCATCCTGCAAACTGCATCCCTCTCCGATATCAAATCGTATCTACCTTCCGATATTGACCTGGTGTTCATTGATGAAGATGGGCAGTTTGAGGGCGATCCCAGCGATGCAGACGTATTTCTCAACTGGTATTACCTCAAGCCCCAAATCCTCAACGCGGTATTAACCGCAGCCCCCCATCTCCGCTGGCAACATACGCCCAGCGCCGGAGTGAATCACATCCTCACACCCGACTTTCTCAAACGCGATATTATTCTTACCAATAGCGCCGGAATTCATGCCGTTCCCATCTCTGAATTCGTTCTTGCTTACATTCTCAACTACGCCAAACTGCTGCCCAAACTCCAGGCGCTCCAGGCAGTTTCCTATTGGAATCGGGAGTGGGATGAGGACCCCCACGCCTGGGAGCAGGGATATCCGTTTCAAGAACTGCTTGATGCCACCCTGCTGATTATCGGAGCGGGGAATATTGGTCAGGCGATCGCCCAGCGGGCCAGTGCCTTTGGCATGAAAGTGTGGGGATCGCGCCGCAATCCCCAGTCCACAGAGGGTTTTGAGAAAGTCGTGGGGGCGAACGAGTGGCGATCGCTCCTCCCGGAAGCCAAATATGTCGTTGTGGCAACCCCACTTACTCCAGAAACCAGAGGCTTGATTGATGAAGCAGCTTTTCGCTTGATGCGTCGTGATGCCTATTTCATCAATATTGCGCGGGGAGCGGTGGTCGATGAGACAGCACTGCTGCAAGCGCTGAGCGATCGCTGGATTGCCGGGGCTGCGATCGATACGTTCGTCACCGAACCCCTCCCGTCCGATAGTCCCTTCTGGACATTGCCCAACGTATTTGTCACCCCCCACTGTTCTGCACTTTCACCGCGCTTAGTTGAACGTATTATCAAACTCTTTCTCGATAACCTGAACCGCTATCGCACCGGACAACCCCTCCACAATGTCGTGGACAAACTGGAGGGCTATTAATCAGGAGGCATGATGACGAGGCAAATGCACTTAGCGGGATTTATGCTGGCATCGCAGGTGGTTCACTCCCATGCGATCTGGCGGCATCCCCAGACGGAGTTAGGCTTTCTGACATCGGAATACTACCAGAATATTGCCCGTGTCCTGGAGCAGGGCAAGTTCGACCTGGTATTTTTTGCCGACTCGCTGACCATGCCCGATACCTACGGCGGCAGTTTTGCTGAGAGTTTGAAGTACGGCGCTCAGGGTTCCGTTCGCCTCGATCCGCTGCTGATTGCCGCAACGATGGCAACCGCGACGCAACACATTGGCATTGGGATCACTCGCTCAACCACCTACTATCAGCCCTACGACCTGGCGCGGGGCTTTGCGACGCTCGATCACCTCAGCCGGGGGCGAGTTGCCTGGAATGTGGTGACATCCAGCCGAGCCAGCGAAGCGGGCAATTTTGGCGTGGAGAAACACCTGGAACACGACCTCCGCTACGATCGCGCCGACGAGTTTCTGGAAGCCACGTTCAAATTGTGGGATAGCTGGCAGGACGGGGCACTGGTTCTGGATCAGGAAAATGGGATCTTTGCCGATCCTGCCAAAGTGAATTACGTTCACCACTCCGGAGAATGGCTAAAAGTGCGAGGTCCGTTGACGGTGCCGCGATCGCCCCAGGGGCATCCCGTGATCATTCAGGCAGGGGCATCCAACAAGGGCAGAGAATTCGCAGCGAAATGGGCAGAACTGATTTTTGAGATCAGCCCCACGCCAGACCTGATGAAATCCTATTACCGCGACATCAAATCGCGCGTGGTGAAGTATGGACGTGATCCCCAGGATTGCAAACTGCTGCCAGCGGTGATGCCCTTTGTGGGAGAAACGGAAGCGATCGCCCGCGAAAAACAGGCATTCCACAATGAACTGGTGCATCCGATGGCGGGGGTGCTGGTGCTGTCCAATCACCTGGGCGTTGACCTGGCTGACTATGACCTGGATCAGCCTGTCCAGAAATTTAAGGATATCCAGGGGTCACAGGGACTCTACAGCGTCGCCCAGAAACTCAGCCAGGAGGAGAACTTTACCCTGCGGGATCTGGGAAATGCCTATGGACGGGGAATTCTGGTGCCTCAAATCGTCGGCACCCCCAGCCAGATTGCCGATCAACTGGAAGCCCTCTTTCGGGAGGAGGCTGGAGATGGATTTGTCATCTCACCCGCTTTTCTCCCCGGAGCCTTTGATGAATTTGTGGATGCGGTGATTCCAGAACTACAACGGCGCGGATTATTCCGTCTGGACTATACCGGAAATACTTTAAGAGACAACCTCAAGCATTAAACGATTAA
>JBIKWV010000481.1:0-4582 GCA_044356135.1 Elainellaceae cyanobacterium | reverse complement strand
AGATCTGAGATAGCCATCTTCTATCACTCTTGCTCGTATACAAAATAAGCAGGTGTCTCGTTTCCAGGCTCTGACTAGAAAATCCCCATTTTCATTCTTGGGGGTGACCAACCGTCAGAGTGACTGCCTGGAAATGCCTACTAGAGGCTCTGCCTCATTCCGCAGCCGGAGGCAGCAGCCCTCCATCGTCGCATTCCAGGCGAGACGCCTGGAACGAGAGTTTTCGTAGGAAGGATGTCAGAGTGCTTTTCAATCGCGTGAGGTACAAAGTTTTCATTGAGAGCCGCACGCAGCGCGGCTCTCAATGAAAACTTTGGTTCTATCCCAGCGCAAAGCGCTGTAACCGTATGCTCCCTTCCTCCACGTCCAAACTCAATTCGTCACCCCCAATTCCAACATTCTTTGGAAGAATCTGCGGGTTTGGGATGCAGATAGTAGAATAAGTTCCAAGAGTTGCAAGAGTTGCAGGTCGCTGCGGGATTGGCGAAGGAATTTTGCCGTGTTCAGGGGCGACGCTTTTTCGTTTAGCGCATGGCGATACTACACGGCAGTTGGGTTCTACAGCCCCAGGTTCAGGTGGCTGATGAGGGTGAGAGTGCAGCGGCAGATCCCGCTGGCACACAGAGTTTTTTTCTTCTATGGGGTGAAACCTGGCGGCGAGTGGAGCCGCAGGCGGGAGAAACAGCAGCAATATTGCCCCATCCCTATGCCCTGACGCAGGATGAGATGCTGACAGAGTTACGGCTGCTCCAGAAGCGGCGGCAGATTCAGTGGTCTGTTGCTGCAATCGAGTTAGCAGAATCGGTCGTCGTGGCAAAGGGACGGGGAAAACAGGGGACAAAGGCAGAAACAGCCAGTGCGGAAGGCATTGGTTCAGCAGGAGCAGTGCAGAGTGCGACTCGCTGGCAGACCCAGACGCTGTTCCTGCCCAGCCATCGGATTGCGGATGAGACCACTCCCGATTGGGTTCCCCAACACTCAGCAGCCCCCACAGGAGAGGATAGCTCTCTCCCGGTAGAACTCCACCCCTGGCAGATTGGAGGCTTCTGTCTGACCCCCCTGGAGGCGGCGCAGTTTCTCAATTCACTGCCGCTGGCCTCAGTGAGTGAAGAAGACTCCTTTGTGGCAGGCGATCTCCGATTCTGGTCGCACACCGTCCGCTGGAGCCTGGACTTGATGGCGCGATCTAAGTATCTGCCGGGAATCCATCGCTCTGGAGAAACAGCCCGCACTCGCTGGCAGGTGTTGCTCGACAGCGATGCCGACCAGACCCGCCTGCGTCAGTTCTCCCAGCAGATGCCGCCCATTTGTCGGGTCTACAGTTCCTCCAGTTCGACCGATACCACGGAACCATCCGAATTTCCCCAACCCCGAAGGCTCCTGCTGGGCTTTCTGAATGCGGTGGTGGATGCGCAGATCCGTCAGGTTGCCGCTCAGCAACCCCTTCCTCCCGCCTCCTTCCCCAAAGATCTGCCCCTGCGCGAGTGGCTCCGCAGCCTGGGAACGGATGCCAACCTCCCCCTCGACCCCGGCAGGCTGGAACGACTGAACGGTTTTTTGAACCAGTGGGTCGCCCCACTCCAGCGCCACCTGAGCCAGGAGATCGCCAGCTTCCGCACCGCCTTCACGCTCACCCCCCCCCTCGAAGGTCGAACGGATTGGCACCTGGGGTTTGGCCTCCAGGCCGCCGATGACCCCAGTTTTTGGGTCAGCGCCCGGACTGTCTGGCAGAATCCAGTCGATCGCTTGTTTTACCAGGGGCGCACGATTGACCAACCCCAGGAGACGCTGCTGGCAGGATTGGGACTCGCCTCCCGCCTCTACCCGGCGATCGAACCCAGTCTGCAAAGCCAGCAGCCCTCCGTCTGTCCTCTGGCCCCCCTCCAGGTCTACGATTTCCTCAAGTCCACCGCATGGCGCTTGCAGGACAGCGGTTTTGGTGTGGTCCTCCCCCCCAGCCTGGCCAGCGAGGGCGGCTGGGCCAATCGGTTGGGTCTGAGCGTGCGGGCACAGCCGCCCAAAGATAAGGGATTGGGACTAAAAAGCCTGCTGAACTTCCAGTGGGAGTTGACCATCGGTGGTCAGCACCTGAGCAAGGCAGAATTTGATCGGCTGGTGGCCCAGAACACACCGCTGGTGGAGATTAACGGTGAATGGGTGGAACTGCGTCCCCAGGATGTGAGAGCAGCGCAAAATTTTTTTGCTACCCGCAAAGACCAGATGACGCTGTCGCTGGAGGATGCCCTCCGCATCAGCACGGGTGATACCCAGATGATCGAAAAACTTCCGGTGGTCAGCTTCGAGGCGTCGGGGGCGCTGGAGGAATTGATCAACGCCCTGACGAAAGGCAACCAGAGTATTGAGACCATTGCCACACCCGCAAGCTTCAGGGGAGAACTGCGCCCCTATCAGGAGCGAGGCGTTGCGTGGCTGGCGTTTCTGCAAAAGTGGGGGCTGGGGGCCTGCCTCGCAGATGACATGGGTCTGGGGAAGACAATCCAGCTGATTACGCTGCTTTTGCACCTGAAGGAAAGCGACGAGCTGACAAAACCAACGTTGCTGGTATGTCCGACGTCGGTGATTGGCAATTGGGAACGTGAGGTAAAACGGTTTGCGCCGAGTCTGAAGGTTCTGGTTCATCACGGGGATAAGCGATCGCAGTCCAAAACCTTTGCCACCGCCGCCAAGAAGGTTCACCTGGTCATCACCAGCTACGCCCTGGCTCACCGCGATGAGAAAACGCTCCAGGGCGTTTCCTGGCAGGGGGTTGTTCTGGATGAAGCACAGAACATCAAAAATCCGGATGCCAAACAATCTCAGGCTGTCCGCAACCTGGACACCGAATTTCGCATTGCTTTAACAGGCACCCCCGTCGAAAACCGACTCTCGGAACTCTGGTCCATCCTGGACTTCCTCAACCCCGGCTACCTGGGGCCGAAGAATTTTTTCCAGCGCCGCTTTGCCATTCCTATTGAGCGCTACGGGGATACGGACTCGCTGAGGACACTGCGATCGCTCGTCCAACCCTTTATCCTGCGCCGCCTCAAGACCGATCGCGATATCATCCAGGACTTGCCAGAAAAGCAGGAGATGACCGTCTTCTGTGGCCTCACCGCAAATCAGGCTGCCGCCTACCAGAAACTCGTGGATACCTCCCTGGAGCAGATTGATGCCGCCGAGGGCATCCAGCGGCGCGGCATGATTTTGGCGCTGCTCACTAAACTGAAGCAGGTGTGCAACTATCCTGGCTTGCTCAAAGGCGACGATGCAGTGGCGGATGCTTCCCTTGTGGCTGGCTCTGGAAAACTCCAGCGCCTGGAGGAGATGCTGGAGGAACTGCTGGCGGAGGGCGATCGCACCCTCATCTTCACTCAATTCGCGGAGTGGGGCAAGCTGATGCAGCGCCGCCTGGAGCAGCAGTTTAAGCGCGAGGTGCTGTTTCTCTACGGCAGTACGACCCGTCCCCAGCGGGAAGAAATGGTCGATCGCTTCCAGAACGACCCACAAGGCCCCCGCATTTTTATTCTCTCGCTCAAGGCTGGGGGGGTGGGTCTAAACCTGACTCGCGCCAACCACGTGTTTCACTTCGATCGCTGGTGGAACCCCGCCGTTGAAAATCAGGCGACCGATCGCGCCTTCCGTATTGGTCAGACGCGCAATGTGCAGGTACACAAGTTTGTCTGCACAGGCACGCTGGAGGAGAAAATTCACGAAATTATCGAGAGTAAAAAAGCGCTGGCAGAACAGATCGTCGGTGAGGGTGAAAGCTGGTTGACGGATCTGGATACGGATCAGCTAAGGAATTTGCTGTTGCTCGATCGGACTGCGGTGATCGATGATTGAAGCAATCCAGGGATGCTGAAGAAGATTCAGAACTCAAGCAACTATAGCGCTTTGCGCTTGGATAAACCACAGGTTTTGGTGAGAGAGCTGCGCTCAGCGCGGCTCTCTCGCCAAAACCTGTACTTCACCAGAGTGAGAAACGCGATATTACGTTCAATATTGCTAACTACAGGAATTTCGAGTTGTCTGGCCGGACGACAGCGTTCACTGGCTGTTTACCCAGAGCAAGCTTTTCTGTGACGAGGTGGGCAACCCTACTCGTCTGATTGGCGTTAATCGCAGTATTGCTGACCAGAAGCAGGCAGAACAGGCGCTGCAAAGCTCGAATCAGCGGGCGATCGCCATTCTGGAAAGTATGACCGATGCCTTTTTTACGCTCGATCAGAACTGGCAGTTCACCTACCTCAATCCCCAGGCCGAAATGCTACTCAATCGAGCCGCTTCGGAACTCCTGGGCAAAAATGTTTGGACAGAATTCCCAGAAGCGATCGATAGCCCCTTCTACCAGCAGTACAACCGCGCCGTTACGGAGCAGGTGGCGGTGCAGTTTGAAGCTTACTATCCGCCCTTAGAAAATTGGTTTGAAGTCCACGCTTATCCAACTCCTGCGGGACTGGGCGTGTACTTTCAAAACGTAACCGAGCGACGCCAGATTCAGGAGCGATTACAGCAGCGAGAGCGGCAACTCCAGGCCATTCTCGACTACTCCCCTGCTGCTATCTATCTCAAAGATACTCAT